>DATAZS010000262.1:0-28726 GCA_036271915.1 Polyangia bacterium | reverse complement strand
CCCGCTCTACGTGTGGCTGCCCGACGCCATGGCCGGTCCCACACCCGTCTCGGCGCTCATCCACGCCGCGACGATGGTGACCGCGGGTGTCTACATGGTGGCGCGCATGCACGCCGTGTATCTGCTGACACCCGGCGCGATGGCGATCGTCGCGTGCGTGGGCGCGCTCACGGCGTTGTTCGCCGCGATCATCGGCTTCGCGCAGAACGACTTCAAGAAGGTGCTCGCCTACTCGACGGTGAGCCAGCTCGGCTTCATGTTCGCAGGCGTCGGCACGGGCAATTTCGACGCTGGCGTCTTTCACCTCTTCACGCACGCCTTCTTCAAGGCGGGCCTCTTCCTCTGCGCCGGCTCCGTCATGCACGCCATGAGCGGCTCGGGCGACATCACGATCATGGGCGGCCTGCGCAAGAAGATCCCGTGGACGCACGCCGTGTTCCTCGTGTGTTGGCTCGCGATCTGCGGCGTCCCCATCTTTTCGGGCTTCTTCTCGAAGGACGCCATCGTTTCGGGTGCGTTTGGCACTGAGATCTACGGCGAGTCGCTCGCGTGGGTCGGCAAGGCAGTGGGCGTCACGCTGCTCGTCGCGGCCTTCGGCACGGCGTTCTACATGTCGCGCCTCTACTTCCTCGTCTTCTCGGGCGAGACGCGCGCCAACCACGACATCCAGCACCACATCCACGAGTCGCCCGGCCTCATGGTCGGTCCGCTCGTCGTGCTCGCGATCGGCGCGGGGCTGGGCGGACTCATCGGCATCCCGGGCGGCCTGTTCGGTCACCCCGAGTGGAACCTGCTCGCGCACCACCTCGAGCCCGTGCTCGGACCCGAGCTCGAGATCGCGCACTCGACCGAGATGATCTTCATCGCCGTCTCGACGGTCCTCGCGCTCGGCGGCATCGGCGCCGCCTACGCCTTCTACGGCGGGGGATACCGCGAGCCGGCCAAGCAGTTCGCCGCCGCGGCGCCCGGCTTCGTGCAGCTCGTGCGCGACAAGTTCCGCGTCGACGAGCTCTATGGCGCCGTCATCATCCGTCCCATTCGCCGCATCGGGCAGGGCGTCTTCTTCTTCGTCGACCGCATCCTCATCGACAAGATCCTCGTCGAGGGGACGGCGGCCCTCACGGGCCTGCTCGGCAGCGTGGCGCGCTGGTTCCAGCGGGGCGACGGCCAGGGCTACATGGCGTGGTTCGCGCTGGGCGCGGCCGTGCTCGTCGGCTTCGCGACGCAGCCGTCATTCTCGGGTGACCTGCAGGTGAGGAAGAACGGGCTCGACGTCGACGTCGACGCGGGCCGCGGCGCGAGCACCTCGCAGCGCCCGCTCGAGTACGCGTTCGACTTCGACAACGACGGCAAGCCCGAGGTCGTCGGCTCGGCCCCGACGGCGCACCACACCTACGGGCGCCCCGGCAACTACAAGGTCCGCGTCACGATCACGAGCCCGTCGTGGGGCACGAAGCGGACCGAATACCAGAGCATCGAAGTGGGAGCCGGACAATGACTGGGGGACTCGGTCTGCTCGGATGGATCACGCTGTTGCCGCTCTTCGGCGCGGGCCTCATCGCGCTCGTGCCGCGCGAGGAGGAGTCGATTCACCGCGGCCTCGGCCTCTTCACGGCGATCGTGACCTTCCTCGTGTCGTTGCTGATCCTCGCGGGCTATGACCCGGCGCAGCCGGGCTTCCAGCTCGAGGTCAACAAGCTGTGGATCGAGCCGCTCGGCATCCGCTTCCACCTCGGCATCGACGGCATCTCGCTGTGGCTCGTGCTGCTCACGACGTTTCTCGTGCCGCTCACGCTGCTGTCGCCGCAGGCCATCGGCATCCGCAACATCCGCGTGCGCGAGTTCACGATCGCGATGCTCGTGCTCGAGACCGGCATGCTGGGCGCGTTCCTCGCGCTCGACATGTTCGTCTTCTATGTCTTCTGGGAGCTGATGCTCATCCCGATGTACTTCATCATCGGGATCTGGGGCGGTGAGCGGCGCCTCTACGCCGCGATCAAGTTCGTGATCTACACGCTCGTGGGCTCGCTGCTCATGCTCGTCGCCATCCTGTACCTCTACGTGCAGTTCAAGGCGGCCACGGGGCACTTCACCTTCGACTACACGGAGCTGTCGCACCTGACGCTGCCGTACGGGCCGCAGCTGTTGTGCTTCGGCGCCTTCGCGCTCGCCTTCGCTATCAAGGTGCCGATCTTCCCGCTGCACACGTGGCTGCCCGACGCGCACGTCGAGGCGCCAACGGGCGGCTCCGTCATCCTCGCGGGCGTGCTGCTCAAGTTCGGCACCTACGGCTTCTTGCGCTTCGCGCTGCCGATGTTCCCGCTCGCGGCCGCGGCCTGCGCGCCCATCGTCGTGCTGCTCGCCGTCATCGGCATCATCTACGGCGCGCTCATGGCCTACGTGCAGGACGACGCGAAGAAGCTCGTCGCGTACTCGTCCGTCTCGCACCTCGGCTTCGTCGTGCTCGGCATCATGACGATGACGGCGGTCGGCGTGCAGGGCGCGCTCTACCAGATGCTCGCGCACGGCATCTCGACGGGCGGCCTGTTCCTTGGTGTCGGACTCTTGTACGACCGTCGGCACACCCGGAAGCTCGCCGACTACGGCGGCCTGTGGGCGAAGGTCCCCGTGTTCTCGGCCTTCTTTCTCGTCATCGTGCTCGCGTCGGTGGGCCTTCCCGGCCTCTGCGGCTTCGTGGGCGAGTTCATGATCTTGCTGGGCACGTTCACGGCCAACAAGGCCTGGGCCGCGACGGGCCTCGTGGGTTTCTTCCCCATGCCCAAGCTCTTCGGCGCGATCTCGGCCACGGCCGTGATCCTCGCGGCGATGTACCTACTGACGATGTACCAGAAGATCTTCTTCGGTCCGCTCGACAAGCCCGAGAACCGCGCCGCGAACGTGCGCGACGTCCACGGCCGCGAGACGTGGGTCTTCGGCATCGTCGTCGTCGCCGCGCTGTTCATGGGCGTCTTCCCGCAGACGTTCCTGTCGCGCTCCGAGAAGTCGGTCGACGCCTTCATGAAGGGCTACCGCGATCGCCTCGAGGACGCGCGCCGCGCGCCCGACGCGCCGTCGCACGTGTTCCCCGCGCTCACTGAAGTGGCGCCCGTCGCAGGAGGCCAGCCGTGAGCTTCGATCCGTCCCAGCTGTTGGCGTACGCGCCGATGCTGCTGCTCATCGCCATGGGCTGCGTCATCCTCATCGCCGAGACCTTCGCGACTCAGGCGTCGCGCGCCGGCTTGGCGTGGCTGGGCGTCGCGAGCTGCGTCGCCTCGCTCGCGCTCATCGTCGCCCAGTGGCCCGACGCCGCGACGCCCGTCACTCACTTCCAGGGCATGCTCGTCGTCGACCGCATGGCGCTGTACCTCGACGGCGCGTTCGCGATCTCGGCGCTCATCACGCTGCTGATCGCGCCGTCGTACCTGCGCGAGCAGGGCTTCGAGTTCGGAGAGTTCTACGCGCTCGTGCTCTTCGGCGCGGCCGGCATGATGATGGTCGTGCACGCGACGCACTTCGTGTCGTTGCTCATCGGCATCGAGACGATGTCGCTCGCGGCCTACGTCCTCACGGGGTGCTGGCGCCGCAGCCTGCGCAGCGCCGAGGGCGCCATCAAGTACTTCCTCATGGGCGCCTTCGCGACGGGCTTCCTCGTCTACGGCATGGCCATGGTGTACGGCACGACGGGCGGCGAGCTCTCGTACGCCGGCATCGCCGCGAAGGTTGGCGTCGCGACGAAGACACCGCTGTTTTACCTGGGCGAGTACTTCATCCTCATCGCGCTCGCGTTCAAGGTCGCGGCTGTGCCGTTCCACATGTGGGCCCCCGACACGTACGAGGGCGCGCCCACGCCCGTGACGGGCTTCATGGCGGCGGGCGTGAAGGCGGCGGCCTTCGGCGCCATCGTGCGGCTGCTCAGCGAGGCCTTCAACAGCCCGCTGCTCGTCTTCGACAACAACCGCGGCTGGGCGTCGATCCTCTCGGTGCTCGCGGCGCTCACGATGACGCTCGGCAACCTCGCGGCGCTGCGCCAAGAGAACATCAAGCGCATGCTCGCGTACTCGTCGGTCGCGCACGCGGGCTACCTGCTCATCGGCGTCGTCGCGGGCGGCCTTGGCGTCGCGAGCGCGCAGCCGGCCGTCCTCTTCTACCTCGTGGGCTATTCGTTCACGACGCTCGGCGCCTTCGGCGTCGTCGCGTGGATGGGCAACCGCAAGGACGAGCGCCTGCTCGTCGACGACTGGGCGGGTCTGGGCGCGGGTCGTCCCGCCGTCGCGCTCGCCATGACGATCTTCCTGCTGTCGCTCGGCGGCGTGCCCCCCACGGGCGGCTTCTTCGGAAAGTTCTACCTCTTCAAGGCCGCCATGGAGCGCCCGCAGCTCACGTGGCTCGTCGTCGTCGGCGTCCTCAACAGCGTCGTCAGCGTTTACTACTACCTGCGCGTCGTCGTCGCGATGTACTTCAAGGACGCGAGCCGCCCGCTGTCGCCCACCGACGGCGTCTCGATGCGCGCGGGCCTGTTCATCACGGCCCTCGCCGTCGTCCTGCTCGGCGTCTTCCCCGGCACCTTCGCCGAGTGGGCCGCCCCCGCGCTCAACGCGCTCAAGTAGCCTTCGGAGCTCCCGAACGTCAGCTGCGCGCGCCGAGCTCGGCGAGCAGCGACGCCTCGACCTGCTTCAGCGGCTCGGGCCGGCCTTGCGCGAGCTCGTCGAAGGCCCGAAAGAAGCGGAAGATCCGCGGGCTCCACAGGGGCCGCACGACAATCACCATCGGATTGAAGTCGCGCGCGCCGCTCCATATGCGGAAGAGGCAGACGCCCAGCGAGAAGGGTGACCAGCGCGCGCGCGTCGACCAATCGAGCACGACGGCGTTCTTGGGCAGTCGTGGCAAGACGTGCTCGTCGAGGTACGGCCTCCAGCGCGGGTTGTCCGAGTAGACGAAGAGCACGCGGCGACCGCGCGGCAGCCACAGCGCGAGCAGCGCGAGGTGCAGCGCGATCGTCGCAAGCAGCCACGCCACCATGAACAAAACGCCCAGCGGAAACAGCAAGAAGACCGTCGTGAGGCCGACGGCGATCGTGAGGGGGCGGTCCTTGCCCATAGCGAGTGCCATGCGCGCAGTCTATTTCCGTTCGGGGACGGCGCGCATCATTTCGGCGAGCGCGCGCGCCGCGTCCCCGCCGCTCGCCTCGAGGGCGGCAGCGGCGCCCGCACGATCGGCGGCGCTGCGGTTCTGGCCGAGCTTGAGCTTGCCTTCGACCGTCTCGGCCCGCAGCTCGAAGGAGACGATCGCCGCGAGGAGGCTGGTCTTGAGGTCGGCGGGCACGGCGTCGAGCGTCCAGCCGGTCGGTGGCGCTTCCTCGAAGCGCGTCGTGAGCTCGCGGACGAGCGCTTCGGTGGACGCGACGTCGTCGCGAACGCGCGCGCGCCCCGTGACGTGGACGACCGCGTAATTCCAGGTCGGGACCGCGGGCGCCGTCGCGTACCACGTCGGCGACACGTAGGCGTGAGGCCCATGAAAGATCGCCATCGTCGACGCGCCGTCGAACGCGCGCCAGTGTTCGTTGGCCCGCGCGACGTGACCGGCGAGGACAATCTACTCTCCCTGGCGACGAACGGATAGCGGCAGATGCGAGACCCACAGCCGCGTCGCAGTCGGCGTCACGAGCGTCGCGAACGGGTGCGCCTCGATGAGGTCGACGAGCTTGCCGAGGTCACGTTCGTCGTTCGAGGCGGGGACGTACATGGCTTGTCGTGTCGCGAAAGATACCACCGGCGCAGATGCGTCAGGTTCCCGACGCGGGGCGTTTCAAACGCATCAAGGATGGTCCTGAAACTGCCGACACCCTGGTCGCCCGACTGCCTGTTCCTGGCGGCGTGGCGAACATGCCGAAGAGCGAACCCAAACGACGAGATCCGATCCCTGCCGCGGGAACGCGGGTCGCACCGGCGCGCATCCTCGTCGTCGAGGACAATCCGCTCAACAGGCAGCTCGTCCACGACATCCTCGAGCTGCGCGGCCACACGGTCGTCGAAGCCGCGACCGTCGACGAGGCGTGCCGGCTGCTCGACACGGAGCGCCCGAGCCTGCTGCTGCTCGACGTCCAGATCCCCGGCGGCGGCGGCGAGGCCGTCATCCGCGCCGCGCGCCAGCGCCCGCACTTCGCGAGCCTGCCCATCATCGCCGTGACCTCGCTCGCGATGCCGGGCGATCGCGAGCGCCTCCTATCCATCGGGTTTCAGGGCTACCTCTCGAAGCCCATCGACACGCGGACCTTCGGGGCCGCCATCGAGTCCTATCTCAAGAGCGCAGAAGGCGCGGTGCAAGAGACTGGAAATGCCCGACAGGCAGGCTGAACATCCCGTGACGGTCCTCGTCGTCGACGACAACTTCCAGAACCGGGAGGTCGCCGAGGGGCACCTCGTGGGCGCGGGCTACCAGGCCGTTCAGGCCGAGAGCGGCGAGCAGGCCCTGGAGATCCTGAAGACGCAGCGGCCCGATCTCATCCTGCTCGACGTGCTCATGCCGGGCCTCGACGGCTTCGAGACGTGCCGCCGCATGCGCGCGCTGCCGGGTGGGAAAAACATCCCCATTCTGTTCCTCACGGCGCTCGGCGACCTGGGGACGCACAAGGCGGCGCTCGACTCGGGGGCCGACGACTTCCTCACGAAGCCCATCAACCGCACCGAGCTCCTCATCCGCGTGCGCTCGCTCCTGCGCATCAAGGAGCTGTCCGACGAGCAGACGCGCAACCTCACCGTGATCTCCGACCAGCGCGACGCGCTCGTCGAGGCGCACCGTCAAAAGGAGGAGCTGACGGCGCTCATCGTCCACGATCTCAAGAACCCGTTGTCGAGCATCCTGTCGAACGTCCAGTACACGCTCGCGCAGGAGTCCTTCGGCGCCGACGAGCGCGAGTCGCTGCGCGACGTGCTGCGCGCCTCGCAGTCGATGGTGCGCATGGTGATGAACCTGCTCGACATCAGCCGCAGCGAGGACGGCGCGCTCGTGCCGCACCTCACCGACTTCGAGCTGCCCGCGCTGCTGGGCGAGGTGTGCTCGGAGATGGAGCGGCGGATCGACGACAAGGAGCAGAAGCTGGAGCTCGCCGTCGCGTCCGACGTGCGCGTCATGACGGCCGACCGCGATCTCGTGCGCCGCATCCTCGAGAACCTCGTCGACAACGCCTACAAGTACGGGCCGCGCCGCGCGACGATCCGCCTCGAGGCGTCGCTCACGTCCGCGCGGGGCGGCGCAGCCGACACGGTGGAGCTGCGCGTCCGCGATCAGGGCGAAGGCATCCCCTCGGCCTTCCGACAGAAGATCTTCGAGAAGTACGCGCGCATCGAGGGCCGGATGGCGCACGAGGTGCGCCACAGCCATGGCCTCGGCCTCGTGTTCTGCCGCCGGGCGGTCGAGGTTCACGGCGGCGCCATCTGGGTCGAAGAGAACGCGTCGCGCGGCAGCTGCTTCTGCGTGCGCCTCGCGCTGCGGCCCGCCGCGGCGCACGCGAAGGACCTCGGGGACACGCGCGCCGCGGCCACGAACGTTTCGGCGGCGATCTAGAGCCGCGATGCGCGTCATAGACGAGACCCCTGGCACGCGGCGCCTGTACGCCGAGTACCGCCAGGAGCTGTGTGAGAGCAGCGACCGCATGTTTTTGTGGCTGCTGCCGCTCGAGTGGCTGGCCGCCATCGTGACGGCGCTGTGGTCGACGCCCGCGGTCTGGAGCGGCGGGCTCGCGCACCTCACGGCGATCGACGGCCACGCGCTCACGCTCGCGGAGATCGTGAGATCGCTGCCCGCGAAGGCCTTCCTGCTGGGCGGCGCCATCACGTCGCTGCCGATGTACGTCGCCTTCAAGTACCCGGGCTCGACCCTCACGCGGCAGGAGATCGCGATCGGGCAGGGCCTCGTGACGTCGTTGCTCATCCACGTCTCGGGCGGCCACTTCGAGATGCGGTACACGGTGTTCGCGTCGCTGGCCTTCCTCGCGATGTACCGCGACACGAAGGTCTTGCTGCTCGCGAGCCTCATCACGACGATCGATCACGTCGTGGGGTGCTTCTTCTGGCCCACGTCGCTGTACGGCTTCACGCACGTCGCGCCGCTCGCGTGGGTGAACCACGTCGCCATGGTCGGGCTCGAGAACGTGCTGCTCGCGTTCGCGATCCACAAGAGCCAGGACGACATGCTGGGCGTCGCGAAGAAGCAGGCGACGATCGACGCGAGCCGCGTGGCGCTCGAGCGCGAGGTGGCCGAGCGACAACGCACCGAACGGTTGCTGTCGCTCCAATACGTCATCACGCGCGTGCTCGCGGGCGCCATCGATCTCGCCGAGGCCGCGCCGCTCATGCTGCGCATCATGGGCGAGAACCAGGGCTGGGACGTGGGCGAGCTGTGGGAGGTCGAAGAGGGCGAACGCTTCCTGCGCTGCGTGGACATCTGGCACGCCGACGATTTCCAGGCGGCCGACTACCTGAAGCTGCGGCGCGTGACGCAGCTCGCGCGCGACGTCGGCCTGCCCGGGCGCGTCTGGCACCGCCACCTGCCGCTGTGGATCCCCGACATGGCCGAGGAGCCGAACCTGCCGCTCGCCGCCTTCCGTGCCGAGGTCAACCTGCGCGGCGCCTTCGCGATCCCGCTGCGCAACGGTCCCAGCGTCATCGGCGTCATGGCGTTCTTCAGCCGTGAGCTGCGCGAGGCCAACGACGATCACCTGTCGATGCTGAGCGCGCTCGGCGGTCAGATCGGCCAGTTCATGGAGCGCAAGCGCGTCGAGCAGGGGCTGCGCGACAGCGAGGAGCGGTACCGTTCGATGATCGGCGCCCTCGACGAGGGCATCATCCTGGTCGACGTCGAGCGGCGGGTCTTCGCGACGAACGCGAGCGCCGAGAGCATCCTCGGTCTTCCCTCGAGCGAGATGGTCGGCGCGTCGGCGGCGCTGCCGTTCCCGGACGCCGTGTTCGACGACGGCAGCAAGGTCGGCGGCGACCTGCCTTTTCTACAGGCGCTCAACACGGGCGAGCCGAGCCAGAACGTCGTGTTCAAGATCGTGCGCGCAGACGGCCGCACGGTGTGGATCTCGATGAACGCGCGGCCGATCGCGCACTTCGAGGGCAAGGCGCCGTACGCGGCCATGGCCTCGTTCACCGACATCTCGGCGCGCCGCGCAGCCGAGGAGCTGCTGCTGTCGGCGCACGCCGAGCTCGAGTCGCGCGTCGACAAGCGCACGAGCCAGCTCACGGATGCCAACCAGCGCCTGCAGTCGGAGATCGAAGAGCGCGAGCGCGCGCAGCGCGAGATGCGCGTCGCCAAGGAGCTCGCCGACACGGCGAACCAGGCCAAGAGCGCCTTCCTCGCCAACATGAGCCACGAGCTGCGCACGCCGCTCAACGCCGTCATCGGCTTCTCGGAGCTGCTCGAGCAGGAGATCTTCGGCGACCTCAACGACAAGCAGACGGCCTACGTCGGCAACGTCCTCGTCTCGGGGCGCCACCTCCTGCAGCTCGTCAACGACATCCTCGATATCTCGAAGGTCGAGGCGGGCCGCATGGACCTCGCCTACGAGGTCACGCCCATCGGCGCGATTGTCGACGTCGTCCGCGGCGTCATCCAGGCCGTCGCCACGAAGAAGGGCATCAACCTCGAGGTGTCGGTGCCTGACGAGCTGCCCGACGTCCAGGTCGATCCGGGCCGCATCAAGCAGGTCCTCTACAACCTCATCTCGAATGCCATCAAGTTCACGCCGCGCGGAGGCGTCGTGCGGCTGTCGGCCGACGCCGAGAGCGACTACCTCGTCGTGCGCGTCGCCGACACGGGCGTGGGCATCGCGCGCGAGAACCTCGGGCGGCTGTTCCGCGAGTTCGAGCAGCTCCCCCAGCCGGGCGGCGTGCGCCCCGAGGGCACGGGCCTCGGCCTCGCGCTCACGAAGCGCCTCGTCGAGCTCCACGGCGGCAAGGTCGAGGTGCAGAGCGAGCTCGGCAAGGGCTCGACGTTCTCGGTCTTCCTGCGCTTGCGATCGCCCGACGAGTCCGGCGCCGTGCGCACCGACGACGTCATCGCCGTCGGAATGTGAATGTCGTCACGCGAAGCTGGCGTGATAGCCGGCGTCTTCGACGGAGCGGCAGGCCTCCGTGGGCGATAGCGGCTTCGTCGTATCGAGCATGACGGCGATCTCGTTCGTCGCGCGCGCGCCGAGGCTGCCTTCGTAGGCGCCCGGGTGCGGGCCGTGGACGACGCCAGCGGGGTGGTGCGAGACGCTGCCCGTGCCGACGCCGCGGCGAGAGGTGAAATCACCGCTGCAGTAGAAGATGAGCTCGTCGCAGTCGACCGACGCGTGCGGGTAAGGACAGGGGATGGCCTCAGGGTGAAAGTCGAGCAGGCGCGGAACGAAGCTGCAGATGAGCGCGCCGCGCGCCGCGAAGGTCGAATGCACGATGGGCGGCAGATGAACGAGCCCCACGCGCGGTTGGAAGCGCAGGATGTCGAACGCCCACGGGTAGACGGCGCCGTCCCACCCGACGACGTCGAGGGGAGAGTGGTCGTAGCGGAAGCCGTGAAACGCGCCGGCGCGCTTGACGACGAGATCGCGGATCGCCTCATCACGTGGGCCCGTGAAAACGGGGCGGCGGAAGTCGCGGTGCGTGTAGGGCGCGTCCATGCGGAGCTGGCCGACGTCGTTGCGGAATTGTTTGGGCAGGCCGAAGCCCGCGAGGCACTCGATCGACAGCCAGTGCTGGGGCCCCGCCGACGGCACGAAGCGATGGAGCAGACCCTTGGGCACGAAGACATAGTCGTTCTTGGCGAACGAGAGATCGCCGAGCTGCGTGTGCAGCGCGCCGCCGCCCTCGAGGATGAAGAACAGATCGTCGCCGTCGCCGTTCGCGAAGTAGACGGGATCGGCCGCTTCGGGGCGCAGCACGCCGAGCACGACGTCGTCGTTGAAGAGCAGCGGCACGCGCGCGTCGACGGGCGCGCCGCCGTGTCGGGTGAGGTCCTGCGTTCGGTAGTGGCGACGCGCGAGCGAGCGCGGCTCTCCTTTTGACGGGATCGCCCAGCCGTGGGAGGTGGCGGCGACGGCGGCCGTGTGCGGTCGGTCCGCGTGGTACAGGATCGTGAAAGGACCGTCGAAGCCCTCGCGCGTGAGGCACTCCTCGTGGCGCAGCGCGCCCGTCGCGTCGCGCAGCGCCGTGTGAGGCTTGTCCGGGATCGTCCCGGCCGTCATGCGGTCGAGCATGGCTCACATGCGCGGCAGGCGCGGCGCGGGACCGGGCCCGCGCATCGCCTGCTGTTCGCGCTCGATGGCCTCGAAGAGCGCGCGGAAGTTGCCGGCGCCGAAGCCCTCGTCGCCCTTGCGCTGGATGATCTCGAAGAAGAACGGCCCAGCCTCGGGATCGTGGTGCATGCCGGCCGCCTCCTTGAGGAAGATCTGCAGCAGGTATTTGGCAGGCGCGCCGCCGTCGACGAGGATCTCGAGCTCGCGCAACACGGCGAGATCTTCATCGAGCGCGCCGACGGTCAGCGCGCGCAGGCGCTCGGGGAGCACGTCGTAGTACGAGCCGGGCGTGGGCATGAACTCGACGCCGCGCGCGCGCAGCCCGCGCACGGCGCCCACGACGTCGGGCACCGACAGCGCCGAGTGCTGCACGCCGTCGCCACGGTTGTCCTCGGCGAACAGGTTGATCTGCGACTCCTTGAAGAAAGGCCGGAACGGCTCGTTGTTCGCGAACTTGAGCCCAGACGCCGGATCCCACATGACGATCGACTTGAGGCCCGAGCCGTGTGCGCGCTTCGTGGCGTCGGCCGCCGCGACGTCGTTCGTGTGAAACGCGATCTCCCAGAGCTGCTCGAGCCCAAGCACGTGCTCCATCCAGAGCAGCGCGGGCCTCATCGTCTGGAAGTTCGACGTGACATGATCGATGCGTTCGAACCCGAAGCGGTTGCTCGCCTTCGGTGGCGTCGGGTTGGCGACGAACCCGGGGAACAGCCCGCGGTGGCCGCGCCGTTCGACGAAGCGGAAGGTCGTGTCGCCGAACGGCGTCGTGATCGAGAACATCGCGAGCGTGCCGCCGTCGTCGGCGAAGCGCTGAACGTCGGTGATGAATGTTGCGCCGCGCTCGTCGAGCAGGCGGAAGGCGCGCTCGATGTCTTCGACGGCGAGGACGATGGTCCCGACGCCCTCGGGGTGCTTGCGCAGATACCGCCAGGCGCGCCCGCCTTCGCCGATCGGCTGGTGAATGACGAACGTCGCGTCGCCCGCGCCGAAGGCCGCGGCGCGCTGGTGGCCTTCGCGCTCTAGCTCGGGGCCGCTGCCGCCGAGCTCAGCGAAGTCGAGCTGGTCGACGAAGAAGCGCCGGGTGCGCTCGAGGTCGTGGACGTAGTAGTGCAGCGCCTCGATCTTCCGGATGCCGAGAGAGCTCATCCGCATGTCTCTATTTTACCGCACGCGCGGCGCGATGCTCGTCAACGCGTGGGCGCGTCCGCCTGTACGTCGGCGTGTGCTGTTTTGAACGCGGGCAGCGCGGCGCAGGTCGCCTCGACACGCGTGAGCGTCGGGAACGGCGCGAGCGCGACGCCGTAGCGGCGCGCCGCGTAGAGCTGTGGCACGAGGCACACCTCCGCGAACGAGACCGAATCGCCGACGAGGAACGTGGCCGCCGTGTCGGTCGCCGTGCGCTCGAGCGACGCGAGGCCGCGTTCGATGAAGTGGCGCACCCACGCGCCCTCGTCACCTCCGCTCTCTTTGACGCGGTTGATGGTCGTGAGGTTGTGCAGTGGCTGAATGCCCGACACGCAGATCTGCGCGAGCTGGCGCGCGCGTGCGCGCAGCCAGGTGTCCGCGGGAAGCAGCTGCGGCGCCGGGTAGCGCTCTTCGAGGTACTCGAGGATCGCCATCGACTGCGAGAGTCGGCGCGGGGCTCCGTCCGGACCGCGCTCGTCGAGGACGAGCACCGGCACCTGCGCCGACGCGTTGAGCGCGCGGAACGCCTCGTCGTGTTGCCGTCCGCCGCCGTCGAGCAAGTGCACGGGCTCGATCTCGTGCGGCAACCCCTTCCACGCGAGCGCGATGCGCACGCGCCACGTCGAGGTGCTGCGCCAGTAGCTGTAGAGCTTCACGCGTCCTCCACTTCCGTTTGTGCGATCACGCGCTGCTCGATGCGGCCGAAGACGCTCGCGCCATTGGCGTCGAGCATCTCGATCGCGATCGTGTCGCCCGCCTTCATGAACGGCGTCTTCGCGCGGCCGAGGTCGATCATCTCGAGCGCGCGCCGCTCGGCGAGACACGAGACACCGCGCGCACGGTCGGCGTTCGACACCGTGCCGCTGCCCACGATCGTGCCCGCGCAGTAGGCGCGCGTGCGCGTCATGTGCGCCACGAGGTCATGGAAAGAGAAGTGCATCTCGGGCCCCGCGTCGGGATCGCCGACGAGCGCACCGTTGTAGATCGAGCGCAGGCGGAGGTGCACGCGCCCATCGCGCCACGCGCCGCCCAGCTCGTCCGGCGTCACGGCGAACGGCGAGAACGCCGTGGCCGGCTTCGACGAGAAGAAGCCGAAGCCCTTGGCGAGCTCGGCGGGCACGAGGTTGCGTCGCGTGACGTCGTTCGCGAGCATGACGAGCCGCACGTGCCGCTCGACGTCGTGGGCGCGCGTGCCGATGGGCGTATCGTCGAGGACGACGCAGACCTCGGCTTCGAAGTCGAGGCCGTCGCTCGGATCACCGAGCGGGAGGTCGTCGCGCGGCCCGAGCAACATGCCCGAGCCGCCCTGGTACATCAGCGGATCGGTCTCGAGCGTGTCGGGGGGCGCCGCGCCGCGCGCCTTGCGCACGAGCCGCACGTGGTTCAGGTACGCCGACGCGTCGATCCACTCGTATGCCCGCGGCAGTGGGCACGCGAGCGCGCGCGGGTCGAGCGGCTCGCCGCGGCCGCCCGCCTCGAGCTGGGCCGCGAGCGCGCCCAGCGCCGGGGCGACGCGCGCCCAATCGTCGAGCGCCGCCTGCAACGTGCGCGCGACCTCGTGCGCGCGCGTGAACATCGCCCCGTCGCGGCGCACGACGATCAGCGCTCCGTCCCGGCTCCCGTCGCGCAGAGTGGCCAGCTTCACAAGTCGAGTGTAGTAAGCTGCCGCCCCATGGCCAAGGACCCCCAGGCGCCCGCGAACGGCGACGCCGCGAGGCTCGCCGAGATCCGCGCCCTCATCGACGCCACCGACGACGAGATCTTGCTGCTCCTCAACCGCCGCGCGGGCTTCGTCTCGACCGTCGCCGATCTGAAGACGGCGCTGCAGGTCCCGTTCTACGTGCCGTCGCGCGAGCGCCAGATCGCCGAGCGCCTTTCGGCCTCGAACCCCGGCCCGTTCCCCTCCGAGGCCATCCGCTCCGTCTTCCAGGAGATCTTCAGCGCCTGCCTCAGCCTCGAGAAAAAGGTGCGTGTCGCCTATCTCGGTCCCGAGGGCACCTTCTCCCACCAAGCCGTCAAGCGGCAGTTCGGCCTGTCGGCGCGCGCGACGCCCATGGGCACGATCCCGGCCGTCTTCGAGGAGGTCGAGCGCGGCAACTCGGACTTCGGCGTCGTCCCCGTCGAAAATACGACCGAAGGCATCGTGCTGCACACGCTCGACAGCTTCATGGAGAGCGACCTCAAGATCAGCGCCGAGATCGCGCTCGAGGTGAACATGTGCCTGCTCGCGCGCGCCGGCACGGAGCTGCCGCAGATCGAGCGCGTCTATTCGATCCCCATCGCGCTCGGCCAGTGCCGACGCTGGCTCGCGACGAACCTGCCGCGCGCGACGCTCGTCGAGACGCGCTCGACGGCCGACGCCGCGCGCCAAGCCCACGATGACCCGCGCGGCGCGGCCGTCGCCTCCGAGATGGCGGCCAAGCTCTACGACCTCCAGGTCATGCGTCGTAAGATCGAGGACTTGCCCTACAACATGACGCGCTTCTTGTTGATCGGGCGGCAGCAGGCCGAGCCGACGGGCCGTGACAAGACGTCGGTGCTGCTCGTGACACGCGACGAGCCAGGCATCTTGTTCCGCACGCTGGGCGCCTTCGCGCAGCGCGGCCTCAACATGACGAAGATCGAGAGCCGGCCTTCGCGCCGCGCGCCTTGGGAGTACGTCTTCTTCGTCGACGTCGACGGGCACGAACGCGACGCCGGCGTCGCCGCGGCGCTCGCCGAGGTGCGCGCCGCCTGCGAGTCGGTGAAGGTGTTGGGCTCCTATCCGAAGGCCGACGGAGCGGGCGCCACGATCGCCGCGTCCGCGACGACGTAGCGCGGCAGTCGATTTCGACGCGCGCGCGCGAACAGCGCCAGAGCCTCGCCCCGCGCGGATCTGCGGCGCTTTTGGCCGTTTTCCCGAACGCTGTTGCGGAGTTTGCAACACCGCATTCCCTCAAGGGTCCCCCTTGCGGGCCGATAGTTACCGTTGTCAATGGCCAAAAAGGTTCTCCTCGTCGACGACGATCCGTCGATCCACGCCGGCCTCTTGCGCGTCATTCGCATGATGGGCTTCGACGCGATCACGGCGGCGACGGGCGCCGAGGCCATCAAGTGCATGCGCGCTCAGCGCTTCGATCTGTGCATCACCGACTTGCAGCTCGCCGACGGTGACGGACGCGGCGTCGTGCGCGAGGCGCGCGCCGTCCACCCCCCCGTCTCCGTCGTCGCCATGACGGCGCACGGCACGGTCGGCGACGCCGTCGACGCGCTCCGCATCGGCGCCGCCGACGTGCTCGGCAAGCCGTTCCACATCTCGGCGCTCGAGGAGGCGCTCGCGCGCGCCCTCACGGCCGATCCGCCGCGCGTCGGTCGGGGACGCCCCACGCCCGCCGTCGCCGTCATCGGCGACCACCCCGCGATGCGCCTCGTCCTCGATCGCGTCGAGCAGATCGCCGACACCGACGCCAGCGTGCTCATTCGCGGCGAGACCGGCACGGGCAAGGAGGTCGTCGCGCGCCTCGTCCACGGCGCGAGCCAGCGCCGCGCCGGCCCGTTCGTCGCCGTCAACGTCTCGGCCATCCCCGAGCCGCTCGCCGAGAGCGAGCTCTTCGGGCACGTGCGCGGCGCCTTCACGGGCGCCGACAGGGCGCGCACGGGCCGCTTCGTCTCCGCGAATGGCGGCACGTTGTTCCTCGACGAGATCGGCGAGATGCCCCGCGGCGTCCAGGTGAAGCTGCTGCGCGCGCTGCAAGAGCGGGAGGTGACCCCCGTGGGCGGCTCCGAGGCGATCCCCGTCGACGTGCGCGTCATCGCGGCGACCCATCGCGATCTCGAGGGCATGATCGAGGAAGGCACGTTTCGCGAGGACCTCTTCTATCGCCTCGACGTCGTCCCCATCGAGATCCCGCCGTTGCGCGAGCGCCGCGGCGACATCCCCGCGCTCGCCGAGCACTTTCGCGTCGAGGTCAACGCGCGCGAGGGGCGCACCGTGCCGGGCTTCTCGCTCGACGTCATCCAGCGCCTCGGCGCCTACGACTGGCCGGGCAACGTGCGCGAGCTCGAGAACCTCATTGAGCGTCTCGTCGTCGTCGCGAACAACCGCCTCGTCGTCATGGACGATCTGCCCGCGCACCTGCGCATGACGGTCGTCGATCTCGAGGACGCCACGCTCGACCTGCCCGAGGCAGGCGTCGATCTGCGCATCTTCCTCACACAGCTCGAGGAGCGCCTCATCGCGCAGGCCCTCGAGCGCACGGGCGGCAACAAGAACCGCGCCGCCGAGCTGCTCGGCCTCAATCGCACGACGCTCGTCGAGAAGTTACGAAGGAGAAACGTGGCCTAAAGATTCACGTCGACATCCGCCGATGAACTGGGAGAGGAGGTCGTACGACGTCGTCGAGCGTCGGGTGACGTCGCCCGTCGGCGCCGAGGTGAGGAACCTGGCGACCGTCATCGGAATGACGGCGTCACGAATCGAAGATCGCCAAGCGGTTGACGGTCTGCCTGCGTCGTTCGTGTGAAGTCCTTGATCGACGAGGCGCCTGACACGCCATGAACGTGGCACGCCAAGTGCTCTAGGCACAGAGCATGGCGACCATCAAAGTGAAGAAGGCGGCGGGTAAGGTTTCGAAGAAGACCTCTGGCGCGAGCGCGAAGAAGTCGGACATCGTTGCGCGTCGCAACGAGTACGCGGCGAAGTTTTTTCCTTACATCGAGAAGGTCGCGCGACGCTTGGCGCGTCGCCTGCCGGCGCACGTCGAGATAGACGACCTGATCTCGTCGGGCGTCATCGGGCTCATGGAGGCCGCCGAGCGCTTCGACCCGGCGCGCGTCGACAGGTTCGAGGCCTTCGCCGAGTTCCGCATCCGCGGCGCCATGCTCGACGATCTGCGCTCGCGCGACACGCTCTCGCGCGACATGCGTCGCCTCTCTAACGAGCTGCGCGACGCCACGCGCCGCCTCGAGGCGCAGCTCGGCCGCACGCCCGACCACGAGGAGATCGCGAAGCGCCTCGGCGTCGGCGTCGAGGAGCTCTACGCGCGCCAACAGAAGCTCTCCGGCTCCTCGGTCGTCGGCATCGACGACGCGGGCCCCGACCTGCTCGAGCGCACGGGCGACCAGACGGCCGCCGATCCGTTCGAGGCGGCGTCGCGCCGCGAGCTGCTCGGTCGCCTCGTGGGCGGCATCGGCGGCCTGCCCGAGAAGATGCAGCAGGTGCTGTCGCTCTATTACTGCGACAACCTCAACCTCAAAGAGATCGGCACCGTCCTCGGCGTCACCGAATCACGCGTCTGCCAGATTCACGGCGAGGCGACGCGCCGCCTGCGCGACACGCTCGGCGAGCTGGCCGTCGAAGCCGCCGCTTAGCCGAAAAGGGCGCGCCCGCCCCGGTTTTGGGCGCCGCCGCTATGGCGTCAGCGAGCCGTGGCCTCAAGTGGCCGTAGAGACTGGGATATTTGCTGGGTGTTTTCGGCTTAAGTCCGAATGGCGGAGTGCCGAATCATGTAGGCATGAGCAACACCACCCGGCACATCCCGCAGCGCCGTCCGCCCGTGCCCGTGCGCCGCGCGTCGGCTCCCGTCGCTTCGATGGCCGAGCCGCCGTCCGTCAGCAGCGCGAACAAGGTCGACACGCTTCGCCGGCTCGTGGCCGCTGGCCAGTATCACGTGAGCCCGAAGTACCTCGCGATGAAGATCTTCAAGGCCTCGGGCCTCGAGTAGATCACTTAGGACGATCGTTTAGATCGTCTCGCGGACGGGTGCTAACGTCCCGCGCATGACGCGGGTCTTGTGTGGCGCGGTCTTCTTGGGCGTCCTCTCGACGCTCGGCTCCGCCTGCGGCGGCGGAGGACCGGCGGATGGGATGGTTTGTGGGCTGGCGGGCTGTCAGTCGGTGGTGACGTCGATCGCGCCGAGCGGCGGTGGTCCCGTCCCAGCGGGTTATCCGGCTGCGCCCACGACGGGCGCGAGCTTCTCGCTCGTCGTGGCCGGTGTCCTCCAGCAGGACATTGGCGGATCGGGTGCGCGGCTCGTCGACGATCCCGTGCCCTCGAAGCGGTACTACCAGATCGAAGGCAAGACGACGATCGTGTCGGTTCCGGCGCTCGACATCGGCGCGTACTCGTTTCCCACGGCGCACGTCGACCTGACGCTGTCGGCGGACGGCTCGCCCAACGCGCTCACGATCTACATTGACGGCAACGGCCAGCGCTACGTGTGGGGGCATCTGACCGGCGTCCTAGCGGGCGCGAAGACGCCGCCGTTCAACGTCTCGGGGACGTTCTCGGCGTTGGTCGCTCAGCCGTAGGGCGGCGGCGCGGGCTCAGTCCTCGGGCTCGGCGAGCTCGACGCGGTTGCGACCGTTGGCCTTCGCGCAGTACATCGCCGAGTCGGCGAGGCGCAGGAAGGTGCTCTCACGGCGTCGCGCCGTGCCGCCGGGCGCGAGGTGGTCCCGGTAGGACGCGACGCCCAGAGACGCCGTGATCTTCGGCAGCGGCGTCGCGCCATGCTCGCCCTCGGAGCCCGGCTCGAAGAAGACCGCGTCGGCGATCGACTGGCGCAGCGCCTCGGCGGTCTCCATGGCGCGCTCGAGGTTGGCGCCTGGCAGGATGACGACGAACTCGTCGCCGCCGTAGCGCGCGAGCATCGCGGCCGTGGGGGCCTTGCCCGCGAGCAGGTGCGCGACTTTTTGCAGCGTCCAGCTGCCGGCGAGGTGGCCGTAGCGATCGTTGACCTCTTTGAAGCGATCGAGGTCGAGGAAGACCATCGCGAGGTCGGTGCCCTCGCGATCGGCGCGGGCGATCTCCTCCTCGAGGCGCGTGTGGAAGTAGCGACTGTTGGCGAGCCCCGTCAGGTCATCGATGCGGGCGAGGGCACGCGCGCGGATGGCGTCGAGCGCGTTCTGGATCGACGACGACATGTACGCCGCGAAGATGCGCAGCAGCTCCTTGTCGCGTGGCGAATACGGGCCGCCCGTGCGGCGGTTCGACAGCATGAGGATTCCGCAGATTGATTCGCCCACGACGATGGGAACGCCCACGACCGAGCGGATGGGCGAGCTCTCGGTGGCCGTCTCGAGCACGGGATCGTCGGGCTCGAGGTGATCGGTCTGCGCGGGGCGGCCCGTGGCGTAGACGCGGCCCGCGAAGCCCTTGTCGCTGGGGATGCGGCGGCCGATCGACTGCTGCGACGCGGGCCCGAAGGAGGCGATGAACGTCAGGCGCGGCGCGGGCGCGCCCGCGAGCTTGGCGCGCGGGTCGTCGAGCAGGATGCCGCCCGACTCTGACGGAACGAAGTCGTTGGCGCGCTCGAGGATCTCGCGCAGGGCGGCGTCGAGGCGCACGTCCCAGTGCTCGGTGTCCTGATCGCGGCGCGCGCGCACGAAGAAGCGCGCGATCTCCTCGGGCGACAGCGTGACGATGGGCCCGGGCGGGATGACGGGCGTCGGCACGGAGAGCTCCTCCGTGCGCACCCGCTGGGGAACGGCCAGCGTTCGCCCCGAATCTTGATCAGCCACGCTCGTGATTAAACCACGTCGGCCGCTTCGGGGTCGAAGGTCGTGCGGTAGGCGGCGCGCAGGCGCACGCGGCGCTCGAGGTCGCGGATGACGATGTCGGCGACGTCGAGGCCGTAGAGCTCGTAGATCGAGTGGATGCCGCCCGGCGTGAAGACGTTGAGCTCGAGCAGCTTGTCGCCCACGATGTCGACGCCCACGAAGTGCAGGCCGTCGGCGAGGAGCTTCGGACGCAGGATGTCGCAGATGCGCGCCTCGACGGGGCCGAAGTCGCACTTGCCGCGCGCGGGCAGGCCGCTCTGCGCGCCGCTCGCGACGATCGTGGGCCGCCGGCGGTAGATGGCGACGCTGCCGCCCGCGCGGATGGGCTCGGCGTTGAGCAGCAGGAGGCGCTTCTCGCCCTCCTCGATCTCGGGCAGATACTCCTGCGCGACGGCATAGCCGTCCTTCGTGACCGTGGTGATGATCTGGTTGAGGTTCTTGATCTGGCGGCGACGCACGTAGAAGACATGCTCGTCGCCGCGCGGCGCGAGCGGCTTCAGGATCGCGGGGCCGTCGAGCGCGCGCACGAACTCGCGCAGGCGGCGCTTCGAGCGCGACACGAGCGTGCGCGTGCGGACGTCGGCCGGGAAGTCGGCGAGGTACATGCGGCTGCCGGCGCGGCGCAGGCCCTCGGGATCGTTGACGACGAGCGTGCCGCCGAGCTTGAGGCGCCACCCGAAGTCGATGAGCGGCGCGCTCGGGTGCGCGGCGCCCTCGCGGATGGGGTTGTAGCGTAAGAACACGACGTCGAACGTCCCTATCGTATCTTCCTCGACGACGGCCTCGTCGGACGCGAGGGCCTGCGCGTAGTCGGCGGTCTTCGCGTAGGCGCCCGCGCGCACGCGCGTCGTCATGCCGAGCACGTTGTTGTCGTCGAGGAAGGACAGATCGTCGACCGACACGAAGCGGACGTCGTGGCCGCGGCGGTGCGCGGCGAGCGCGAGGTGGATCGTCGCGAAGGTCGGCTGTTGCTCTCGTGCCGTCGCGACGACGAAGCAGACGCGCACGATCAACCCTTCGCGGAAGACGGCGAGAACGCCGCGCGGTAGCGGCGCAGGATCTCGGACAGCCGGTCGAGCGGCAGCGCCGGCGCGACGTGGTCGGTGGCCCCGCGCATCTCGGTCGCCATGCACAGCGCGTTGATGATCGCCTCCTCGGCGCACTCGACGACGGCCTCGTACAGCGGGTCACACGCCTCATCGAGCAGCACGTCGAGCGTCGCCGTCATGCGCGTCGCCGCGCGCGGCACGATGTTGGCCGTCGTGAAGGCGACGACGATCTCGCCCGATCCGTGCGCCGCGAACGAGCCGGAGCGGCCGATGCCGAGAGCGGCGCGCTTGCACACGCGCACGAGCTGCGGTGACAGCAGCGGCGCGTCCGTCGCGACGATCGTGATGATCGAGCCCGCGTTGCGCTCGCGACGCGGCTCCCCGGTCGCTAAAAAGCTGGGCTCGAGCACCTCGCCCACGGGCGCGCCGTCGACGCGCAGAGAGCGCATGACGCCGAAGTTCGAGTTGACGAGGATGCCCACCGTGTACGTCGCGCCTGGGCCGCTCTCGTTCGTGCCCGCGATCTCCACGCGGCGCGACGACGTGCCGATGCCCGCCTTGAAGTCGCACGTGATGAGCCCCGTGCCCGCGCCCACGGCTCCCTCGGCGACGGGCCCGCTCGCGGCCTGCTCGATGGCGCGGTACACGTGCTCCGATCGAACGTGCCGACCCACGGCGTCGTTGAGCCACGAGTCGTCGCACTCGCCGACGAGCGGGATGACGACGTCCTCTTCGTTGCCGATCTTCGGCCAGCGCTTCGTCATCCATTTGACGACGGCGTCGGAGACCTTGCCGACCGACATCGTGTTCGTCAGGAGGATGGGCGTCTCGAGCAACCCCCACTCCTGGACCTGCGTGAGACCCGAGACCTCGCCCGCGCCGTTGAGGACGAAGCTGCCCGCGACGGCGCGCTGGTTGAAGATGTCTCCGTTGGGCACGACGGCCGTGACGCCCGTGCGCACGGGTCCCTTGCCGACCTCGAGCGGTCCATCTCCCGCGACGAGCGTCGTGTGACCGACGCGCACGCCGGCGACGTCCGTGATGGCGTTCCACGGTCCGACTGGAAAACGCCCGATCGAAAAGCCGAGGTCGCGAAGGCGCGCGCGCCCCGACGTCGTCATTCGCCGTCGCCCGCGGCAGCGGCCGCCGCGCCGATGCGGGGCAGCTCCGTCTGTCGCGGATCGATGGCAGGTCGATCGGTCCGTTCGGCGCGCGCCTCCGCGGCCTCGCGCGCCTCGCGGCGCTTGTCGCGCAGGCGCTTGAGCCCACCCTCGAGGATGTCGCCGATGAGCGTGCGGTACTCGATGCCCGCCGCCGTCGCGATGAGGCACAGGTCCGAGTAACCCGGCGTGAGCCCCGGCAGCGGGTTCACCTCGATGACGTAGAACTCGCCCTTCGGCGTGAGGCGCAGGTCGACGCGCGCGACGTCGCGGCAGTCGAGCGCCGCGAACGTCTCGCGGCACACGCGCTCGATGGCCTTGAGCTCGGCGGGCGTGAGCTGCGCGGGGCACTGATACTGGACGTGCTTCTCCCACTCCTGCTTGATCTGGAAGTCGTAGACCGGCCGCTCGTTCGACTTGTCCTTGAAGAGGATCTCCATGGGCGGCAGCACGCGGGGCCGACGATCGCCGAGCAGGCCCACCGTGAACTCGCGCCCCGGGATGTAGGCCTCGATGAGGGCCGGCTGCCGGTAGCGCTCGATGAGCTCGCGCACGATCGCGCGCAGCGCCTCCTCGTCGTCGACGACCGACGCCGACGCCGACACGCCCTTCGACGAGCCTTCTTGGTTCGGTTTGACGATGAGCGGGAACTTCAGCTTGGGCGAGAGGCGCTCGCGGCCCGTCTCCATGACCTGGAACTCGGCCGTGAGGATGCCGTGCTGCATGAGCACGCGCTTCGACAGCGCCTTGTCGAGCGCGATCGACAGCGTCGCGGCGTCCGAGCCCGTGTAGGGAATGCCCATGAGCTCACACAGCGCGGGCACGGCGGCCTCGCGGTTCCGGCCCGCGACGCCCTCGGCGATGTTGAACACGAGGTCGACGGGCTGCTGCATGAGCTGCCGCGGCAGCTCGGCCGTCGCCTCGAACGGCATGACCTGGTGGCCGTAGCTCTCGAGCGCGTCGCGGATGGCGTCGATCGTCTCGGGCGCGTCGTACTCGGCCTCGGCGTCGTTGCCGTGCTTCGAGTCGACGCGCTTGACGTTGAACGTGAACCCGATGCGCAGCGGCTCGGCGGGGCGGCGGCGGCGCGCGCCCGGCTTGATGACCAAGCCCTGGCGGCGTGCCGCGCTTTCAACGATGGACTGCAGCGTCTCGTCGTACGTGAGCGCCTCGCGCCCCGCGGCCGCGAACAGGCTCGCGCCGTGCTCGAGCGACGGCAGCGCGTTGACCTCCAGCAGATAGATGCGTCCGTCCTCACCGAGGCGGAAGTCGACGCGCCCGACGTCGCGGATGCCGAGCGTTCGCGTCGCGATCTTCGAGATGGCCTGCAGGCGCGAGGTCACGTCGCGCGGCAGATCCGGCGGGCAGCGTACGGAGACCTTGTTGGCCTCCGCCGATTTGAGGCGGTAGTCGTAGAGGTTGAAGCGGCTCTTCGCCGAGGGATCGACGACGTAGTCGACGGGCAGGAGGACGCCGTCGTCGCCGCGGCCCTCCAGGAAGGGGACCGTGACGTCGGTGCCCGGGATGAACTCCTCGACGAGCACGCCGTTCGGGTAGGCGCGCAGCGCGCGCGGCAGCACCTCGGCGAGCGTCTTCGGGTCACGCACGACGGCCTCGTCGCCGATGCCCTTCGACGAGCCCTCGTAGTTCGGCTTCACGATCACGGGCAGCGCGAGCCCGAGCGTGCCCGGATCTTTCAGGCGCCGATACTCCTCGGGCGTGATGAGCCGGCCGCGCGGCGTGTCGATGCCCTTTTGCCCCAGCACGAGCTTCGTGAGCCACTTGTCGAGGGTCACGGTGAGGACATACGCGTCCGAGCCTGTGTAGGGGAAGCCGAGCTCCTCGAACAGCGCCGGGTAGAACGCCTCGCGCGTGCGGCCGCGGCGTCCCTCGGCGTTGTTGAAGATGAGGTCGGGGCCGAAGCTCTCGAGCCGAGCAGCGAGGTGCGACGCCGGTCCGGTCACCTCGATCGTTTCGACCTCGTGTCCGCCGGCGCGAAGGCCGAGCGCGATGGCCTGAACGGTCTCGGCGCTGTCGAACTCGGCCTCTTCTTCGCTGTCGGTGAGACGAAGGTTGTGCGAGAACGCGATGCGCATGGGGCTTGCGTCAGCCTAACAGGATTCCGCCGCGACCGCCGAGCGCTTCGGCGACCTTCTCGGCGAGCTTCTTCAGATCGTCGCTCGGTCGCACGAGGTACGCGTCGACGCCCGTCGCGAACGCCTCTTTGACCGAGTCGTAAGAAGGGTAGGCCGTGTAGAGCACGGACGCGCAGTGCGGGAGCAGCCGCTGCGCGTGCTCGATGACGCGCAGCCCGGACGTGCCGGGCAGGTGGCGGTCGGCGAGCACGAGATCGAAGGACTCGCGCTTGAGCAGCGCGAGCGCCTCGTCGCCGTCCTTGGCGGTCGTGACGTTGTGCTTCTTGCCGAGGTATTCGGCGATGAGCTGGCGCCGCGCGCCCTCGACCTCGACGACGAGCACGCGGCCCGCGCGCTCGCCCGCGCCCGTGACCGTCGTCTTGGGCTTCGGTCGAGCGAGCTGCTCGTCGCGCCGCGAAAGCGCGCGCCGGATGCGGAACCGCAGATCCTCGACGTCGCGGATGGGCTTCTCGATGTAGTCGTGCGCGCCGATGTCGAGCGCCTCGACGGCCGAGTCATACGACGTGTAGCCCGTGATGAGCACGATCGCGGGCGCTGGCGTCAGCTTGCGCGCGGCGCGCAGCACGTCGAGCCCCGAGGCGCCCGGCAGGTTCTTGTCGGTGAGCACGAGATCGAACCGACGCTTGTGCATCAGATCGATCGCCTCCTCGGCGCTCGCGGCCGTCGTCACGCGGTAGCCGCCGCGTCGCAGCGCCTCGCGCAGCACGGTCAGCACGACGGCCTCGTCGTCGACGACGAGGACCTCGTGCCCCGTGGGCACGACGGGCGTGTGTGCGCGCGGCGCCGCCTGATCGGCGATGAGGCGCACGTCGATGTCGCGGTGGGGCGCGGGCGTGCGCGTGCGCTCGTGCCCCGAGAGGATGCCGTGCCGCGCGAGCACCTCGACGATGCGCACACCGAGCGCCTCGCCGTGACGCCGCATCGCCGCCGCGGCCGTGATGCGCCCCAGCATCGGCAAGCCGACGAGCGCCTCGCGCGGCAGGTAGGCGCGCGCGCCGCCGTAAAGCGCCTCGCGCAGCCGCTCCGTCGTGGGCGCGGCGTCGACGATGATGACGGCGGCGCCGGCGGCCTTCGCACGCGCCTCGGCGAGCCGCGCGTCGAGGGTGTCGCGCTCGCCGAACCCGACGACGACGGCGTCGGCCGTGGCGCCATCCGCCTGCGCGCCCGCGGCGCGCGCGAGCTCGTCGTCACCCAGCACGACGATGGACGGTGCCTGCCGCGTCTCACCCGCGAGCTCGGCCAGCGCCGTCGCGAGCTCGGCGTCGATCGCGCCCAGGGCCTCTCGCACGCCCGCGAACGCGTTGAGCACGAGCTGCCCGCGCGTGCGCGACCGTCTGAAGCCCACGAGCCGCTTCACGTAGGCGCGCAGCAGCGCCTCGACCTCGGGCAGCGGCCGTGGCAATACGGCGGCCACCTGACGCCCGAAGGCGTCGCCGCAGCCAGCGGGATCACTCTCCGTGACGAGGACGACGTCGGTGAATGGCCGCAGCTCGCGGGAGGCCGCGAGCGGATCGCGCCCCACGCGCTGCTCGGGCACATCGAGGACGGCGACGTCGAACGACTCGTCAGCGAGCCGCGCGAGCGCCTCGGAGATCGACTCGACCTCCTGCACGAAGCCCTCGCCCGAGAGCGCGCTCGTGATGCGCTGCCGCTCGCCCGCGTCGGCGAGGCCGACGAGGAAACGCTCCTGACCCCCGCGCGCGGCATTTCGCAGGACGTCGATCGGTTGGCGAAGGCCGTCGCTGCTCGGCATCTCGGAGGAAGCAGCATACCGCAAAAGCCCTCCGTAATTTCTTCAAGATCGTGGCGCGGCGGCCCCAGGTGCGTGCTTTCAAGGCGCGTGGGACACTGAGGTAACGAGGGAGACATGCGGAAGGCAGACTCGACGACGCCGGCGGGTGACGAGCTCGCCGCGTGGGACGGCGCGACCGGTTCGAGCGCGCTGGTCACGGGGCGCGCGGTCGGCGTCCGCGCGCGCCTCGGCAGTCGGCTCGAGGGGCTCGTCGCGCGAGGCATCGATCTTTTCAGCCGCGGATCGCGCGGCGCCGCGCGATCCGACGCCGAGGTGGCGCCCCTCGCGCGGACGGGTGGCGCGATCGCGCGATGGATCTCGTTCCCGCGCGGCGTGCGGCTCGCGACGGCGGCGACGTCGACCGTGGCCGCTGGGCTCGCGGCGTGGGGCGTGCTCGCCGTCGCCGGCAACGAGCTCGGCGTCGCCGCCGCCGCCGCGGTCGCCGCGGTCGCGCTCTCGACGGCCTCGGGCGCGTTGGGCGTGCGCCTCGCGAACCGCCTCCATCGGCTCATCGCCCGCAGCCGCCTTCATCGCATCGCCGAGCTGCGCGCGCTCCCCGACCGCCGCGCCGTCGCCGTCCGCGGCGTCGTCGTCGCGCGCCGAACGTCTGCGTCCGCGCTCGACAGTCGGCAGGCGGTTTGGTCGCTCGTGCGGTTCCGCAAGGGCGCGCTGCTCGCGCCCGACTTCTTCCACGAGGTGGCCTTCGATTTCTTGCTCGACGACGGCACGGACGAGCCGATCTGGATCGAGGTCGCGGGCGGCATGCTGCTCGATCCCTTCCCGCCAGATGAACGCGTGCAATTTCAGAGCACGACGCTGCTCGACCTCGAGCATCCGTTCCTCACGCGGCTCCGACTCGACGATCGCGAGGTGTTGGGCGCCGAGCTCACGATCGCGCCCGGGGACGTCGTCGAGGTCGTAGGCCGGCTTTCACGCCGCCTCGATCCGACGGCCCCATCGGAGTCGGGCCGCGATCCGCCGCGTCGCCGCGCGCTGCGCTCGGGCACGCGCGTCCCTGTCATGCTCAAGAGGATCCACGCGCCCGATCTCTAGCTGTCGCGCGTGCGCCGCCTGCTGCCCAAGGGGCCACCGAATGCCTCGCCCGGAGAGCCACCCGTACGTAAGTTTTGAGCGCCAGGGAGTTGATCGGATGGCGTCCGAATTGCAAAGTCCGCAGGCATCGTTTCGGATCGACCGCGAATCCGATGGAGGTTTGCCCCCATGAGTCGCTTTTTCGCAGCATTCACCGTTCTTCTGATTCACACCGGCGCGGCGTATGCGCAACAGACGCCGACGGAGCTCGCGCCTCTCGCTCAAGGGCCGGGAACGCCGCCAGGTTGGGGCCCCGCGGCCGGTCCGACGCAGGCCGCGCCCGCGGGTCCACCTGCTCCAGCCGGTCCTCCCGCGCCGCCCGTCGCAACGCCTCCCAAGCCGCCATCGCCTCCACCTCCTCCGCCTCCGGCGAGCTCTGCTGAATATCCGCCGGGCTATGGGCCGCCTCCCGGCTACGCGCCTCAGAGTGAATACCCGCCGCCTGCAAGCTACGGTGGTCCGCCGCCGAGCTACTACGGGCCGCCGCAGTATCCGGGGTACGGACCGCCTTCGTACGGACCCGGATATGGTCCGCGCCCCTACGGTCCTCGGCCCTACTATTACTCGCGCAACTCGCAGCCCATGCGATTGCGTTCGGTGACCGATCGTCCGTTCACGATCGGCGGCGGCATCGGCTTCGGCGGATTGCACCTCGAAGACGGGGGACGCACGTCGTCGCAGTCGGGGATGGCGTACACGGCTCGTCTCGGGCTCGGCCTGCGCCCGGGGCTCATCCTCATGTGGGACATCGAGGGTGCCGTCTCAGATCGAGGCAACTCGACGTTCTCCCAAATGGCGAACCTCGCGGCGCTGCAGATGTTCGTCGGCGATCGTTTGTTCCTCAAGGTCGGCTTCGGCCTCGCGCAGGTCGACCAGGATGACGTGTTCTTCACGGCCTGGGGGCCGGCCATCATGGGCGGCGTCGGCGTCGAGCTGATCCAAGGCTGGCACTGGTCGTTCGACGTCGAGTCGACGCTGACCGGCGCGCGCTACACGGTCAACAACACGGACCAGACGTGGCTCAACTGGTCGCTCGTGAACTTCGCGATCAATTTCTTCTAGATCAGCGGCGGATCACGGCCATCACGGCATCACGGCAACGACGCCTGAGCGGGCGTCTCGAAGGCGTCGAGGACGGGCTTACCTTGCATGCCCGGCGGATACGGGTAGCCGAGGGCCCACAGCGTCGTCGCCGCGGTGTCGAGCGTAATGATGGGGCTTTCGATCTCGTGGCCCTGGCGAACGCCGGGGCCCCACGCGATCCAGGGGATGAGGCGGTCCTCCGGGATGTGACCGTCGTGGTTGCGGCCGTGGCCGCCGTGATCGGCCGATAAGATGAAGAGGGTCTCGTCGTCGAGCCCTGCGGCGTGGACAGCGTCGACGAGCGTGCCCAGGCACTTGTCGGCGTGGCGCACGGCCTCGAGCTGGGGGTTCGACATCCAGCCGACGGAGTGTCCCAGATCGTCGGGGTCAGAGAAGTG
>DATAZS010000261.1:0-2449 GCA_036271915.1 Polyangia bacterium | reverse complement strand
GGGGCCGCAGCCGCGCCTCGCGCACGCGCTCGTCAACGCCGTCGCGGTCCTCATCATCGCGTGTCCCTGCGCGCTCGGGCTGGCGACGCCGATGTCGATCATGGTGGCCACGGGGAAGGCCGCCAGCGCGGGTGTCCTCTTCAAGAACGCGGGCGCCATCGAGCTCCTGCGCAAGGTCGACACGCTGGTCGTCGACAAAACGGGGACGCTCACCGAGGGGAAGCCCATGCTGGTCTCCGTGGTCGCCGTCGCCGGTGTCTCCGAAACCGATCTGCTGCGCGTCGCCGCCGCGCTCGAGATCGCGAGCGAGCACCCGGTGGCCGCGGCGATCGTGGGCGGCGCGCGCGCGCGCGGCGTCACCTTCTCCGCCGCGAGCGACTTCCAGTCGACGACGGGGAAAGGCGTGATCGGCCAGGTCGACGGACGAGCCGCCACGCTCGGCAACTGGCGCCTCGCCGAGGAGCTCGCGGTCGACGTGTCCGCCCTCGCCCCACGCGCCGACGCCCTGCGCGCCGAAGGCCAGACGGTGATGTTCGTCGCGGTCGACGGCAAGCTCCACGGCATCCTGGGCGTCGCGGATCCCGTGAAGGCCACGACGGCGGGCGCGATCCGCGCGCTGCACGCCGAAGGTGTCCGCGTCGTCATGCTGACCGGCGACAGCCGCGCGACGGCGGACGCCGTCGCGCGCGCGCTCGGCATCGACGACGTGATCGCCGAGCTCCTCCCCGCCGAGAAGGCCGCCGCCGTGAAGCGCCTGCAGCAAGCGGGTCGCGTCGTCGCGATGGCCGGCGACGGCGTCAACGACGCCCCCGCCTTGGTGCAAGCCGAGATCGGCATCGCCATGGGCACGGGCACCGACGTCGCCATGGAGAGCGCCGACGTCACGCTGTTGAAGGGCGACCTGCGCGGCATCGTGCGCGCCCGCGCGCTCAGCCGCGCGACGATGGCGAACATCAAACAGAACCTGTTCTTCGCGTTCGTCTACAACAGCCTGGGCGTGCCGCTGGCCGCGGGCGCGCTCTATCCGCACTTCGGGATCTTGCTGAGCCCCATGATCGCGGCGGCCGCGATGTCGTTCAGCTCCGTCTCGGTCATCGCGAACGCGCTGCGGTTGCGAACCGTCCGCGTCTGAATCGTCGGCTCAGCCGGCTGGCTTCTTGTCGCCGACCTCGATCCCATCGCGCGCGAGGTCGCCCGCGCGCGCGGCCACCGCTTGCGTGTCCGCGGGCGCGTCGTACCAGCCCGGATCCTCGTAGCTCGCGAGGTGCTCGCGCACCTTCACGATCGTGAACATGCCGCCCATCGTGATGACGTCGTACTTGCCGCGCCCGCTGACCATGGGGACGCTGTTCGCGGGCACAGGCATGCCCGACATCTCCGCCATGTCGCCCATGCCCGACTGACCCATCGTCATGTAGCCCGGCAAGACCTTCCGCACGCGCGGGTCCAGCTTCGTCGGATCGATCCCGACGACGTTCGGCAGCCCGTGTCCCATCTGGTTCATCACGTGGTGGGTCATGTGGCAGTGCATCGCCCAATCGCCCGGTTGGTCGGCGACGAACTCGATCGTACGCGTGCTCCCCGTGGGCACGAGCACCGTGATCTCTGGCCACTGCGCCGACGCCGGGATGTCTCCCGCGTCGGTGGCCGTGACCTTGAACCGATATCCGTGCAGGTGAATCGGGTGGTGATCCATCGCGCTCAGGTTGCCGAAGCGGATGCGGACGCGCTCGCCCTGGCGCACGACGAGCGGCTCGGTGCCAGGGAACGCCTTGGCGTTCATCGTCAGCACGTTGAACTCCACCATCTCGTTCGGGTCGGGGCGCTTGGCGCCGGGATCGACGCGCCACTCGTGCAGCAAGATCGCGAAGTCTCGATCGATGTGATCTCCGGACCGACGACGCGGGTGCACGACGAACATCCCCGTCATGCCCAGCGCCATCTGCGTCATCTCGTCGTGGTGCGAGTGGTACATGAGCGTCCCCGACTGCCGCAGCGTGATCTCGTACTTGAAGGTCTCGCCCGGCTGGATCGCCTTCTGCGTGAGGCCGCCCACGCCGTCCATCCCGTTCGGCACGAGCGCGCCGTGCAGGTGAACCGTCGTCGGCTCGGGCAATCGATTCGTGACGTACAACCGAATGCGATCGCCCTCGACCGCCTCGATGAGCGGCCCGTGGACGTGGCCGCTATAGCCCCAGCACTTGACCTTGAGCCCCGGCACCAGCTCGTGCTCGATCTCCTCGGCGACGAGGTGGAACACCTTCACGCCACCCACGATCTTCCACGGCAGCTTCGCGCCGTTGGGGACGATCACGGGCGTGTAGTCGCGCCCGGGCTTCCCGGGAGGCTGCGCCTTCGCCGCGGCCGCGGGCGACGCCTCGGCCGCGTGCGCGCCCAAGAACGTCGCGCCGGCGACCGCCGCGGCGCTCGTCGCGAAGAGCGCGCGGCG
>DATAZS010000260.1:0-6699 GCA_036271915.1 Polyangia bacterium | reverse complement strand
AGCGGATACGCCCGCGCGTCTCCGTCGGTGTCGGCGCGCGCGCGATTCGCCGCGCTCAGCGTCGCGACCGCGATCGCGATCGCGACGCCAGATCTCATCTGGCCGCGGCGCCGCGGAGCGTGGCGAACTGGACGATCTTCTCCTCGAGCTTCTCGACGACGCGAACCTCGTACTCGTCGTTGTAGAGCACGTTCGCCTCGAGGATGCCGGTCGGGCTCGTGACGTTAATCTCCGTGAGCCAGCCGCCGATGACGTCGAGGCCCACGAAGAAGTGGCCGCGCTCGCGCAGCTTCGGGCCGAGGGTGCTCACGATCTTCTGGTCGCGATCGCTGAGCGTCGTCGCCATGGGCTTCGCGCCCACGTGCAGGTTGCCGCGCGCGTCGTCGGCCGCCGGCACGCGCAGCACGGCGCACAGCGGCTCGCCGTCGACGAGCAGGATGCGCTTGTCGCCCTGGCGCACCTCGGGCAGGTATTTTTGCGCCATCGTCCAGCGGCGGCCCAGGTTCGTCGCCTGCTCGAGGATCGCGCCCGTGTTGGGATCGCCGCGCCGCACGTGGAACACGCCGAAGCCGCCCGAGGCGTCGAGGGGCTTCACGACCATCTCGCCGCCCTGCTCGGCGAGGAACGCGCGCAGCTGCGCCGCCTCGCGCGTCACGACCGACGGCGGCGTGAGGTCGGGGTACTCGAGCACGGCGAGCTTCTCGTTGTGCTCGCGCAGGCCACGGGGATCGTTGACGATGAGCGTCTGCCCGCGCGCGCGCTCGAGCATGAGCGTCGCGAAGTAGTAATCGAGATCGAACGGCGGATCCTTGCGCATGAGGACGGCGTCGCAGCTGCGCAGCGGCACCGTGCTCTGGGGGCCGAGGATGTAGTGATCACCCACCACGCGGCGCACGGTGACGGGCCACGCGCGCGCGACGGCGTCGGCGTGATCGAGCGACAGGTGGCGCGGCTCGCAGAACCAGATCTCGTGCTTGCGTGCCTGCGCAGCCAGCATGATCGCGAACGTCGAGTCGCCCGCGATCTGCAGGCGCGCCAGCGGGTCCATGACGAAGAGGAATTTCATGGGCCCTATTCTGCCGCCGACCCACCGCCCGCGCCGCTGCCATCGACGGCGGGCTCCTTGAGCGGCAACAGGTGCTCGAGGCCGTGCTTGCGCAGGCGGTAGTACAGCGTCGAGCGGTTGATGCCCAGCGCGCGCGCCGCGTGCGCGATGTTGCCGTGCGCCTGGTCGATGGCCGAGACGATCGCCGTGCGCTCTTGCTCTTGCAGGCGCTCCTGCAGCGAGCGCGCGCCCGAGGCCTCGCCCGCGCGCTGCGGCGCTGGCTCCGTGACCGCCGCCGTTATGGGACGCCGCGTGAACTCGAGGTCGGCGGCCGTGAGCTCGGTCGTGCGCGCGAGGATGAGCGCGCGCTCGACGACGTTCTCGAGCTCGCGCACGTTGCCGGGCCACGCGTAGCTCGTGAGCGCCGCCACGGCCGTCGCGTCGAGGCCACGCACGTTCTTGCCCGCCGACTGCGCGTACTTCTGGACGAAGTGCTCGGCGAGCAGCGCGATGTCCGTGGGCCGCTGGCGCAGCGGCGGCAGCGTGATGGGAAACACGTTGAGGCGGTAGTAGAGATCCTCGCGGAACTCGCCCGCGGCGATCAGCCGCTCGAGATCGCGGTGCGTCGCCGACACGACGCGCACGTCGACCTTGATCGTGTCGGTGCCGCCCACGCGCTCGAACTCGCGCTCCTGCAGCACGCGCAGCAGCTTGACCTGCACGTCCTGCGGCAGGTCGCCCACCTCGTCGAGGAACAGCGTGCCGCCGTCGGCGAGCTCGAAGCGGCCGAGGCGGCGCGCGACGGCGCCCGTGAACGCGCCCTTCTCGTGACCGAAGAGCTCGGACTCGAGCACGCCCGTCGCGAGCGCCGCGCAGTTCACCTTGACGAAGGGCTTACCCTCGCGCGCGCTGTTGATGTGGATGGCGCGCGCGACCATCTCTTTGCCCGTGCCGGTCTCGCCGCGCAGCAGGACCGTCGACGACGTCGACGCGACCTGCTCGACGCGCGTGAGGACGTCGCGCAGCGCGGGTGAGTCGCCCACGATGGCGCCGAAGTTGAACTCGCCGTGCGCCTCCGAAGACAGCATGCCCACGTACTGCGACAGCTGCTCCTGCAGGCGGCGGTTCTCGCGCAGCAGCGAGAAGCGCTCGATGGCGTGCGTGAGGATGCCGCGCAGCTCCTTTGAGTCCCAGGGCTTCGTGACGTAGCGGTAGATGCGGCCCAGGTTGATGGCCTCGATGAGCACGTCAACGTCGGTGAACGCCGTCACGATGATGCCCGTCGCGTCGGGGCGCAGCTCGCGCGCCGCCTTGAGCAGCTCGAGGCCCGTCATGCGCGGCATGCGCTGGTCGGTCACGATCGCGGCGACGTCGTGCTTCTGCGCGAGCGCGAGCGCCTCTTCGCCGCTGCTCGCGAGCAGGAGCTGGAAGCTCTTGCCGAAGTTGAAGCGAATCGCGTCGAGGTTGTCTTGCTCGTCGTCGACGACGAGCACGGGATACTTCGCCAGCTCCTGCCCCAGCGCCATGGCGGGCACGGTAACACGAATGCCGATCGTGAATCCGGGCGAATCGCCGAGGATTCCACCGGTTTTTGCGGCGCGCTCCCAAGGTTGATACGATCGCGCCTTCGCTTTGCTCATGACGAAGACCAAACGCTCAGGAACGCCGGGATCGGAAGGCCCGGCGGCGATCGACGACGCGCCGCCCTCCACGTTGGCGGCGCGGCGGCCCATGGCGCGCGCCACGCGCATCGGCCTGTTCGAGCGCGAGGTGCGCGAGCGGCCCGCGCGCGCGGCGCTCGACCTCCTGTTCGGACGCGCCGAGGTCATGTCGGAGGGCCAGCGCACGCAGCGCGGCGGCCGCGACGCCTACTTCGGGTCGACGATGCTGACGTTTGATCTGCCGGCGCTCGCGGTCGTCATTCGCGACGCGTGCGACGCGGCGACGGCCGTGCGCCTCGCCACGCTGCTCGAGGCCGATCCACAGGTGAGCAAGCGCATCCAGGAGCTCGCGCGGCGCGAGGCGACGCGCGTCGCGGGCGCGGCTCCGCGCGAGGTCAGCACGCACATCGTGATGCGCGCGCAAGGCGCCAAGGTGTTCATCGACGTCGACGTCGAGGGGACCTACTGATGGAGGACGTCACGTACACCTACGGCGGCGCCGCCAAGATCCTCGACATCAACGAGAGCAAGCTGCGCTACTGGGCGCAGACCGGCTTCGTGGGCCCGTCGGCGCGCCGCGCGGGCAAGCCCGTGTTCACGTTCCAGGACCTCGTGAGCATCAAGGCGGCGAAGGAGCTCGTCGACCGCGGCTTCAAGGCGGGGCAGATCCGCAAGGCGCTCGAGGCGGTGCGCTCGTCGCTGCCGCACGTCGACCGGCCGCTCGATCGCATCCGCGTCACGTTCGACGGCGATCGCCTCGTCGTCGTCGACGAGGGCGTCGCGTACGAGACGACGGGCCAGCGCGTGTTCGACTTCGGCCTCGCCGAGCTGCGCGCGACGGCGCAGAACATCGCCGAGGTCCGCCCGCGGTCACAAACGCCGGTCGGCACACAGGCCGCTCCGAAGCGCACGGCGTACGACTGGTTCGCCGAGGGCACGCTGCGAGAGGGGGCGCCCGACGCCGACGCCGACGCGCAGGCCGAGAGCTGCTATCAGAAGGCGCTCGCGCTCGACGCGGGCCTCGCGGCGGCGCACACGAATTTGGGCAGCATCGCGCACCGCCGCGGCGACGCCGCCGAGGCGCGCGCGGCGTTCGAGCGCGCGCTCGCGATCGATCCCGATCAGGTCGAGGCGCGCTTCAACCTCGCGAACCTCATCCTCGAGTCGGGTGACCTCGAGCTCGCCGTCGCCGAGTTCCGCCGCGTGCTGCAGGTCGCGCCCGACTTCGCGGACGGCCACTACAATCTTGCCGTCGCGCTCGAGCGCCTCGGCGGCCGCGCGCAGGCGCGCGCCCACCTCGAGCGCTACCTCTCGCTCGAGCACGGCGAGCTGTCGAGCGCGGCGGCGTCGTCATCCTCGCCTTGGGCCGAGCAGGCCCGCACGCTCATCGCGCGCCTCGGCGCGGCCAGCTAGCGCCGGCTGATCGCCCCCGCGCGAATCACGACGAGAATTTGCGTCGTGGACTATGATTGGACGCTCATGGCGCGTTGGTTCGTGTACGTCGTCCGCTGCGCGGACGGCTCGCTCTACACGGGGATCAGCACCGACGTCACGGCGCGCGTCGCGGCGCACAACGCGGGGCGGGGCGCGCGGTACACGCGGTCGCGGCGGCCCGTCGAGCTCGTGCACACGGAGCGCAAGAACTCGCAGAGCACGGCGCTCAAGCGCGAGGCGGCCATCAAGGCGTGGCCGCGCGCGCGCAAGATGACGCTCGTCGCAGAGGTCCGCGCGTGAGGCGCGTCGTCGGCGTCGTGCTCGGGTCGACGCTGGCGCTGTCGGCGGCCGCGTTCGCGGCGGGTCGCGAGCGCGCCGACCGGATCGTCGTGCCCGCGGGGCCGTCGAAGCAGGGCTCGACGAAGGGTGAGGAGGACGAGCGGCCCGAGCGCACCGTCGTCGTCAAGGCGTTCGCCATCGATCGCACGGAGGTGACGCGCGCGCGCTACGCGGCCTGCGTGTCGGCGCGTCGATGCAAGGCCGTGGCGGTCGCGGCCGATGCCGACGCGGATCCAGCGCTGCCCGTGACGGGCGTCTCGTGGGCCGACGCTCAGGCGTACTGCAAGTTCGCGGGCGGGCGGTTGCCGACGGAGATCGAGTGGGAGAAGGCCGCGCGCGGCGCCGACGGGCGCGAGTACCCGTGGGGCGACGACCTCGACTGCGCGCGCGCGAACTGGGGCAACTTCGACGGCGAGGGGCCGTGCGCGGCAAAGAATCCGGGGCGGCCCGTGCGCGTCGGCAGCTACCCAACGGGCGCCAGCGTCTACGGCGTGCTCGATCTCGGCGGCAACGTCTGGGAGTGGGTCGCGGACAAGTACGACGACGATCCCGCCCGGCGCGTCGTGCGCGGCGGCTCGTGTTGCAGCTACTTCGTGGGGCCGCGCGCCGCCAACCGAAACGCCTGGGCGCCCGAGCACCGCGACGCGGATCTGGGCTTCCGCTGCGCCGGTAGGCCGTGATGAAGACGCGGCTGCTCGCGGCGGCGCTCGCGGGCGTGATGGCCTTCGCGCCGGTCGTCGCGGCGCGCGGCGTCGCGCGGCGCCTCGCGTCCGCGTCGCCGGCGAAGGCGGCGAAGACGGCGAAAACAGAGAAGACGGACAAGATAGAAAAGAAGGACACGGCGATCGAGACGGCGCCCGTGCCCGCCGCGGGCGACGCCGATCGTGAGCGCACCGTGCGCATGCAGGCCGCCTTGCGGGAGATCCTCGCCGACAGCGCGCTTCGCCGCACGCGCGTCGGCATCCGCGTCATGGAGGCGCGCACGGGCCGGCTGCTCTTCGAGAAGCGCGGCACGACGCTCATGGATCCGGCGTCCAACCAGAAGGTGCTCGCGACGACGACGGCGCTCGTGCGACTGGGCGCCGACTGGCGGTACCGCACGGAGCTCACGGGACCCGCGCCGGACGCCGACGGCGTCGTCGCGGGCGACATCGTGCTGCGCGGCAGCGGCGATCCGACGGTGACGGGGGCCGATCTCGCGGCGATGGCGGCCTGGCTCGCCGCGCGGGGCGTGCGCCGCATCGACGGTGCGGTCGTCGCTGATCCGCGGCGCATCGGCAGCGAGCAGGCCGCCGCCGAAGACGACGCGGGCGAAGACGACGCGACGGCCGACGACGCGGGCGAGGCGCCGCGCAGCGTGTCGCCGCGCGCGCCGCTCGTCGTGAACCACGGCCTCATGTCGATCCGCGTGCGGCCCGGCGCGTCGGCGGGGTGGCCCGCCGAGATCACGACGGCGCCCACGGGCGAGTCGTTCGTCGTCAAGAACGGCGCGCGCACGAAGCCTGGCGGCAAGACGCGCGTCACGGTGCGCCTCGCGCTCGCGGGCGCGCGCATCCAGATCGAGATCGCGGGGCGCATCGCGCTCGGGCACCGCCCGCTCGTCTTTCGGCGCCGCGTGCCGCAGCAGGCGCTCTACAGCGCCGTGCTCCTGCGCGCCGCGCTCGAGGGCGCGGGCGTCGCCGTGCGTGATCCGGCGCGGCTGGGCGCGCCGCGCGCGGGCCGCGCGCCCGCCGTCATGCTCGCGCGACACGAGTCGGCGCCGCTCGTCGTGCTGCTGCGCCGGATCAACAAAGACTCCGACAACGATCACGCCGAGCGCGTGCTCGAGACGACGGGCGCCGAGGTCTACGGCGGCGCGCCCACGACGGAAAAAGGCCTGCGCGTCCTGCGCGAGGTCATCGGCGAGCTGGGCCTGCCGCCCGGCAGCTACGTGCCGCGCAACGGCTCGGGCCTGGGACACGCGAACCGCATCACGGCCGACGCCATGGCCGATCTGCTGCGCGCGCTGTATCTCGATCCGCGCGTGGGGCCGGAGCTCATGCAGTCGCTCTCGGTGGGCGGCATCGACGGGACGACGCGCAACCGGTTCAAGGGCACGCTCGAGGCGCGGCGCGTGCGCGCGAAGACGGGCACGCTCGCGGGCAAGTCGTGCCTGTCGGGCCTCGTGGGCGACGGGCCCGACGTGCTCGCGTTCTCGATCCTCGTGCAGGGGCTGCGCGG
>DATAZS010000259.1:0-4614 GCA_036271915.1 Polyangia bacterium | reverse complement strand
ACCCGCAAGCCATTGAAATTACGTCACGTTTCGGTAACCAACACCGACGTGACGTTGCTGTTCGGTAACCTAGGACGCCGTGACGAGCACGGCGATCGAGCGCGCGAGCAGCTCGTAGGGAGCGCCGGCTTCGTGGCGGGCGCCGTCGGGCGCGGCGGCGCTGCGGGAGTCGACGCGCGCCGTCCACGCGCCCGAGCCCGGCGGAATCGGGAAGGTTTTCGGCTCGGCGTCTGCGTTCAACAGGAACAAGACGTTATTGCCGCTCGTGTGTCCGAACAGAACCTGCAACGAACGGACGAAGGGATGCTCCCAATCTTCCTTCGGCATCTCGGAGCCGTCGGGCCGAAACCACCCGAGGTCCTTGTGCGTGCGGTCCCAGATCTGTCCCGTGAAGAATGCGTCGATGTGCACGACGTCGAGCTCGGCGCGCAGCGCGATGAGCCGTCGCGTGAACGCGATGAGATCGTGCTTGGCATCGTCGAGGTTCCAGTCGAGCCAGGTCGTCTCGTCGTCGAGGCAGTAGGCGTTGTTGTTCCCGCCCTGCGTTCGGCTCATCTCGTCGCCCGCCGTCAGCATCGGTACGCCGCGCGAGAGCAGGAGCGTCGTGAGGAGATTGCGCTTTTGGCGCTCACGTAGGTCGCGGACGGCGGTGTCGTCGGTCTCGCCTTCGACGCCGTGGTTCCATGACTGGTTGTCGTCCGCACCGTCGCGGTTGCCCTCGCGGTTCGCCTCGTTGTGCTTCGCGCCGTAGGTCACGAGATCGTGCAACGTGAAGCCGTCGTGGCACGTGACGTAGTTGATGCTGGCCGACGGCCCGCGTCCTGACGGCTCGAAGAGATCGGCGGAGCCTGTGAGCCGATAGCCGACCTGGCCCGCGAGGTTTTCGTCGCCTTTCCAGTAGCGTCGGAAGGTGTCCCGAAACTGTCCGTTCCACTCGGACCAGCGCACAGGGTAGTTCCCCAGCTGATAGCCACCGTCGCCCGTGTCCCAGGGCTCGGCGATGAGCTTGAGGCGAGACAGCACGGGATCCTGGTGAACGGCCCGAAAGAAGCCCGCCGCGGCGTCGAACGACAGCGGGTCACCTTCGCGCCCGAGCACGGTCGCCAGATCGAAGCGGAACCCGTCGACGTGCAGATCGACGGCCCAGTGGCGCAGGCTGTCGAGCACGAGCTCGAGCGCGTGCGGCGAGCGCAGATCGAAGCAGTTGCCGCAGCCCGAGAACTGCATGAGGTAACGGGCGCTCTCACCCGACGGCAAGTAGTAAGAGAGGTTGTCGAGCCCACGGAACGACACGGTGGGGCCCTTGTGATTGCCCTCCCACGTGTGGTTGTAGACGACGTCGAGGATGACCTCGAGGCCGCCTTCGTGCAGAGCCTTCACCATCTGCTTGAACTCGCGCACGACGGCGCCCGGCTCCTTCGACACGGCGTAGCCCGCGTGAGGCGCGAAGTAAGCGAGCGTGTTGTAGCCCCAGTAGTTCGTGAGGCCCCGGTCGGCGAGCGCGCCGTCGTTGTCGAAGGCCTGCACGGGCAAGAGCTCGACGGCGGTGACGCCCAGCTCTTTCAAGTGGCCGACGGCGGCGGGGTGCGCGAGGCCCAGGTACGTGCCGCGCAACTCCTCGGGCACGCCCGGGTGGCGCCGCGTGAAGCCTTTGACATGCAGCTCGTAGATGACGCTCTCCGAGAGCGGGCGGGCGGGGCTGCGCGCCGCGCCCCAGTCGAAGTCCTCAGACACGACGACGCACTTAGGAACGGCGGCCGCGCTGTCGCGCTCGTCGAATGACAGATCTTCGTCTGGGCTGTCGGTCTGGTAGCCGGAGACGGGACCCTTCAGATCGACGGCGCCCGACAGAGCGCGCGCGTACGGATCGAGCAGCAGCTTGTGCACGTTGAAGCGGTGGCCGTGCTCGGGCTCGTACGGTCCGTCGACGCGGATGCCGTACAGGTCGCCGGCTTTCACTCCGCGCACGAAGCCGTGGAAGACGTGGTCTGTCTTGGTCGCGAGCTCGAGCCGCGCGATCTCGCGCGTTTGATCGGCGCAATCGAAGAGGCAGATGAACGCGCGCGTGCCGTGACGTGAAAAGACGGCGAAGTTGACGCCGTCACCGTCGATCGTCGCGCCGACCGGATAGGGGCGTCCCTCGGTGATCTCCATTCGCACCAACCATTCACGTCGTATGCCAGCGAACGAACGAGGCGAAGTCCACGATCGGCCACGTCGAGCGGGCGTGTGTCGTCACGGTCCCGTGACCGACGGGAAGGCGCGGTGACCGCTGCGCGAAACGCGCGTCCGCGGATGACGGAAGAACCTCGGTGGCCGCGCGGAAAATTCGCGTGGCACGTCCGCTGCAATGTGGCCGGTCAAAGGGAGAGTGATCATGACCAAGATTTCGAATCGAGCGTCGGTGGTGTTCTGTTCATTGTCGTTGGCCGTCGCGGGGCTCCTCGTGCCTGCGAGCGCGAGCGCCAACATCGGTGACAAGGCCGCGAGCACGAGCGCCGCGCCCGGGCGCGTGCAGCCGTTGTTGCTGGCTGACGTCGTCGTACAAGGCAACACGCCAGCAGCGCCCGCGCCGGCCGTACCAGTCGCCGCGCCGGTGGCGCAGCCCGTACAGCCCGTCGTCGAGGCGCCGACGCACAGCACGGTCGTCGAGCACGAGTCGCACAACTACATGTCCACGATCGCGCTCAGCGCGCTCATGGGCGGCGTTGCGGGCGTTCTCGTGGGCGGTGCCATCTATTACCTGTCGGACAATCAGGACCACGCGCGGCGCATCGCCTATTGGGGTGCGGGCGGCGTGCTCGTTGGCACGGCGGTCGGCTTCACGCAGATCGCCGTCGAGGAGAGCCGCCTCGATCGCTCGACGGCGGAGAACCTGCCGGCGGATCCGGCGCCGACGTACCGCCTCGCGCTGTATCAGCTGCATTTCTAGCCGCGCTCACGTACCGCACGCAAAGCACGCAAGGAGGACGAGTCATGAATCACACCAGTGTTCACAAAGATGACGCCACGGTCGACGCGCTCAACGAGCTGCTGCGTGGGGAGCTCTCGGCCGTCGAGAGCTACGACAAGGCGCTCCCGGCGCTCGAGGACAAACCTGCCCTGCGCGGCGATCTGCAAGACTGTCGCGCGTCGCACGAGACGCGCGCCGAGCGGATCCGGCGCGCGATAGAGCAGGTCGGCGGCGAGCCGGCGCGCGCGTCGGGAGCGTGGGGGATGTTCGCGAAGGCGGTCGCGGGCGGGTCGCGCGCGCTCGGGTGGAAGGTGGTCATCAGCACGCTCGAGGAGGGTGAAGACCACGGCCTCAAGGAGTACAAAGATGCTTTACCGCGCTTGCATCTCGACGAGGGTGTGCGGCACCTCATCGCCGATGAGCTGTACCCGCAGCAGCAGCACACCCATGGCGTGATCTCGGCGCTCAAGCGCGTGATGTCAGCGTAGAAGTGCTTTAAGGACCTTGACGGCGGCGCTCGCCAACTTAATTTTCGAGGCGGCGTTGGGGAAGAGGTCGCTGAGCGCCGCACATCTTCGAGGCACTCGATGCCCCAGGGATGTGCGGCGGCTCGGGCGTTATCAGTGATGCGTTACGAGTTGTGATCGAGCAGCGGCGCGCGCGGCGCCGCCGAAGTTCGATCGAGGGCGCGCAGCCATTCGGCGGTGCCCCAAGCTTGCGCGATGCAGCCGCGCGGCGCGAAGGGCGCCTCGGCGTCGAAGACCTCGGCGATCTGGCCGAGGCATCCTTTCATGGCGTGCGCGCCGAGGCCGCGCAGCGCCGCGCGGGCCTTGTCTCGCGCGTTCGCGTCGGTGCGGAGCAGGGCATCGACGTAGGGGCCGATGAGCCAGCTCCACACGGTCCCCTGGTGGTAGGCCGAATCGCGCGTGTGCAGGTCGCCGTGATAGTTGGCGTGATATCCCGGGCTCCCGGGCGCGAGCGACCGCAGCCCGACGGGCGTCAGCAACGTCCGCTCGACGACCTGGAGCACGGGGCGCCAGCGCGCCTGCTCGAGCACGGGGTGGCCCAGCGAAAACGCGAGCAGCTGATTGGGGCGGAGCGCGGCGTCCGCCTTCGTGTCGGGGCCGTCGATGACGTCGTAGAGATAGCCGCCCTCGACGAACCAGAAACGGGCGTTGAACGAGACCCGCGCGCGCGCGGCCCACTCGTCGAGCGGGCGGGCGTCGTCTGCGCGATCGAGCGCGCGCAGCCACGCCGCCATGACGACGAGCGCGTTGTACCAAAGGGCGTTGATCTCGACGGCCTTCCCGCGGCGCGGCGTCACGACCCAGTCGCCGCACTTTGCGTCCATCCAGGTGAGCGCGTAGCCCTCCTCGCCCTGCACGAGCAGGCCGTCGTCGTGGTCGAGGTGGATGCCGAAGCGCGTACCGTCGATGTGCTTACGCACGATCGTCTCGAGCAGCGGGACGAGCTCGCGCAGGAACGGGACGTCGCCCGTGTACGCCAGGTAGCGCTCGAGCGCGTGGAAGAACCAAAGCGTCGCGTCGGCCGTGTGATACAAGCCCTCGTGCGAGCCCTCAGGGAAGAGGTTCGGGATGAGGCCGTCGCGCACGTAGCCCGCAAAGGTGCGCAAGATCCAGCGCGCCTCGCGGTGGCGGCCC
>DATAZS010000258.1:0-2759 GCA_036271915.1 Polyangia bacterium | reverse complement strand
CCACATCGTCGTCGCGGGCCTCATCGTGTGGGCGTGGTTCGTGTCGGCGGCCACCGAGCTCGAGCGTCACGCCGACGTGCGCGCGCGGCTGCGCGCCGAGCTCGCGGCGCTGCCCGCGCCGCTCACGGTCGCGGCGCTCATGCGCAGCCCGTATCTGCGGCAGGTGTCGATGGAGCTGCGGCGCATCTCGCCCGTCGTCCAAGTGTTCTTCGGCAAGGCGCGCGAGACGTTCGAGTTCGCGGGCCACCTCGTGCCGAAGGGATGGTCGGTGTTCTGGGGGATCCGCTCGTCGCACCTGCGCGGCGAGATCTACGCCGAGCCGGAGAAGTTCGATCCCGAGCGCTTCTCACCCGCGCGCCACGAGGAGCAGGCCCACGAGCACGCGTTCGCGCCCAACGGCGCGGGCGACGCGCACCGCGCGCACAAGTGCGCGGGCTACGAGTACGCGCCGCTCTTCCTCGACGTGTTCCTCGTCGAGCTCCTGCGCCACGAATGGACGCTCTTGCCTGGCCAGGATCTCGCGCTCGACTGGAGCAAGATCCCGCCCGCGCCGCGCGACGGGCTGCGCGCGCGCGTGTCGTAGGGCCGCGCGCGTGCGACGGACACCGACACGACGCGCGCGCGTTTCGTGAGCGCGCGACGGGGCCTCTGGACGCTCGCGATTTTTCGTCGTCATTTTGTGGGCCGTCGATCGACTGCCTTTGGTGAAGGGCCGGGCTGAGCTCACACGTCATTCCGACGCGGCGCCGTCCACGCAGGCGACGACGCGCGCGCTCGCCGACATTCATGTCGACAACAACGCGCAGTCCGCGGGCCTGTGGGATCTGTATGCCGGGCACCGCCAGAAGCTCACCGATCTCATCGCGGCGCACGGGCCACGTCGTCGCGTCGCGATCTTGGGCGCCGGGAACTGCAACGACCTGGATCTCGCGGCGCTCACGCCGGCGTTCGAGGAGATTCATCTCGCGGACCTCGATCCCGCGGCGCTCGAGCGCGCGTTGCGAAGGCAGACGGCCGCGACGAGGCGTCAGCTCGTCACGCATCCCGGGCGCGATCTGAGCGGGCTCGTCTCGCGCCTGCCGACGTGGCGGCAGCGAGCGCCCGATCCCGAGACGCTCGCGCGCGCCGCGCCCGCCGCCGCCGCGCAGGTCGTCGCGCAGGTGCCGGGCCCCTTCGACCTCGTCGTCTCCGATTGCTTCTTGAGCCAGATCGCATGGACGTGCTTCCGCGCGCTCGGCGAGGGGCCGCTGCTCACGGCCGTGCTCGACGTCGCGATGGCTGCGCACCTGCGCACGCTCGTCGCGCTCACGCGACCGGGCGGCCGTTGCCTGCTCGTGACGGACGTCGTCTCGTCGGAGTCCCAGCCGCTCGATCGGTTGCTGCCGCGCGCGGACCCGGGCGCGATCCTGCGTGAGCTCGACCGCAAGAGCGAGCTCTTCACGGGCACGAGCCCGTCGCTCGCGCACATGATGCTCACGGCCGATCCCGACCTCGCGCGCGAGGTCGAGGACGTGTCCGTGATCGCGCCGTGGCTCTGGGACGTGTCGCCGCGTCGCAAGGTGCTCGTGTGCGCGCTCGCCTTCGGGCGCCGCCGCGTCCAACACGGCTAGACGACGCGTCTCACGGTTTTTCGTCGGCGCGCGCGATCGGCGGCGCGTTAGAGTGAGCCGTGCCCATGCCCGCAGGCTTCGAGGAGCTTCGGCCGTCGTCGTCCGGCGGCGTCTCGCTGTGGATGTTGCGCATGTTGGGGTTCGGCGGCGCGCGCGTGCGCGTCTCGGCGCCGTCCTCCGTGCGCCTCGGCGAGACGCTCGAGGTCGCGTGGCACGTCGAGCGCGCGCCCGACGCGACGATCGTCACCGTGACGCTCGTGGGCGCCGAGGTCGCGAGCCGGCGCACGAGCGCGCGCACGGGGATCTCCGTCGTCGCGGAGCGCAGCGAATTCTGCGCGCGCCCCATCGATCGGCGCGTCTGCGCGCGCGGCGCCGAGGCGAGCGGGCGCGGCGCGACGGAGATCCCGGCTGAGCTCGTGCCGAGCCTCGCGGGGAAGCTGAATCAGATCGTGTGGGCCGTCGCCGTCGACGTGTCGTCGTCGACGGACACGATCGTGCGCGAAGAGTTCCCGATCGAGGTGCGGCCATGACCGACGGCGCCCTCGCGCTCGAGCTTCGTCTGGACGAACCGGAGGCGTCGTTCGAGCCGGGCGCGCGCGTCACGGGCGTCGCGAGCTGGCGAAGGGGCCGGCCGCCGCGGGCGATGGAGCTGCAGCTCAGCTGGGCGGCGACGGGGTGGGGTGGCCGCGATCTGAAGATCGTCGAGACCGTCCCCCTCGCGTCGCCGCTGCCCGACGAGCGGCGCCCGTTCATCATCACGCTGCCCGACGGTCCGTTCACGTTTCAGGGCGCGCTCGTCGCGCTCGCGTGGAAGCTCGAGCTCGTCGCGCAGCCCGGCGACGAAAAAGCGAGCGTCGTGCTCGTGATCGGCCCGGGTCGGCGCGCCGTCGACCTCCGTCGTTAGCGCCGCTGCGCCGGTAAAAAACCTATCGTGACTGCGGGGCGCCACGCGATGTGCAAACGTCGTCCGTGAGCCAACGGAGGACCCATCGTGAGATCGCACCGCCTGCTGTCCGTGTTGTTCGCGCTGTCGGCGACGGCCTTCGCGTGTGAGCCGCCGTCCGACGCCACGATCGAGGTGGCCACGAGCGCCGTCTCGATCAAGAAGGCGTACACGCGAAAGATCTTCGTCCACATGATGCCGTGGTT
>DATAZS010000257.1:0-6213 GCA_036271915.1 Polyangia bacterium | reverse complement strand
CGAAGAGCTCACGCCCCCGCTCGTCGCCGAGCACGCGCAGCGCGGGCCGCATCCGCGCGAGGATCTCCGCGCACGCCGGCAGCCCCGACCAGGCCTGCACGTCCGCCGCCGTCGCGGGCCCGAACGCCGCGAGGTAACGCGAGATCAACGCGTCGGGCGCCGTCTCACGCGCGAGCGGCTGGCCGAGCCACGCCTCCGCCGTCGTGCAACGAGGCGCCCCGCCCTGCCCCCACACGCCCCGCGGGGGCACCTGAACGAGCGCGAGGAACGCCCGCAGCGCATTGCCGAGCGCCTCCGCGTCCGCGCCGGGCCACCGCTGCGTCAGCGCGGCGCCGAGCTCGAGCGTCGTGCGCGGCTCACCGTCACCGTCGAGGAGCGCGCGTCCCGCGGCGACGATCGCCTTCACGTCGAGCTTCGCGAGGCGTTTGCCGAACGGGCTGCCGACGTAAAACCCGCGCTCGAGCGCCGGCTGCAGCACGGGCCGCAGCGCGAGACAGTCGCGTGCCGTCACGAGATGAATCGTCGACCGCAGGAACGCGAGCCGCACGGCCCGCCGACTCGTGAGCAACCGCGACAACGCCTCGGCATCGAACCCCTCGAGCCGCGTCCACAGCGCGACGTACGGCGGCGACGTGCTCTGCGCCTGCAACCCCACGAGGTGCTCGATCGCCGCCGGCACGCTCTTCTTCACGCGCGCGAGCAACCACTGCCGCGCGAGCAACGCACGGTTGAGGGCGCGGAGGGACAGCGGACGCGGCACGGCGCAAGGCTTGCCATGAATCGCGGGCCGGCGCGAGCGCGAGCGACATCGTGGGCGCCGCCCCGGACGAGCCGCGCCCGCCGCGACCGACGGGCGACTCGACTAGAAGCACACGAAGAAGCTGTCCCCGCTGTCGACGCACATGGTGGGTGACGTGCAAGTGGACGCGTTCGGATCGCAGACGACGGGCGAGCTCCCGCAGCTGGTGGCGCAGACATTCCAGAGTGACGCATCCTGTCCCGTCTGGCAGCACGTCTGCCCCGTCGGGCAGTCGCTCGTGCTCCGGCAACTCTCTCCGCTCGCCTGGGAGTTGGTGAACAGGGGCACGCACGTCGAGACGGCGCCGCAGGCCCTCTCCTGAATGCTGCCCGGGTCGCCCGGCATCGCGAGGCGCGAGCAGCACGCGTGCGTCGCGTCCAGCTGGCAGCTGGGCGCGGCGGCGCGGCAATAGACCTTGGGGGCGACGCAGCCGCCGTTCCCGTCGCAGACCTCGAAGACGTCGTTCGTCCCCGGGTTGGGACCGGGGATGGTTCCGCAGAGCGTCCGCGCGCCCTTATGAATGCACACGCCGTCCGCGCGTCCGCAGGCGGAGTCGCACGCGCCGTTGCAAGCCGTCTGGCAGCAGATGCTGCCCGTGCCCGTCGACGCCACGGCACAGTGGCCAGTGCCGCACTGACCGCTCGACGTGCAGGTCTGTCCCACGGCGATCGCGACGCACGTGTGGCCGCTGCAGATGGGGAGCGTCGACTGTGGGCAATCGGGGGACGTGCAGCAGTGGGCCGCCGTCCCCGTCCCGCCGCCCGTGCAGATGTCGACGCAGCTCCCAGTCGACGAATCGCATTTCAGGTTGGCGCCGCACGTGACGCCCGCGCAGTTGTCGACGCAAGTGCCCGTGCCCGGATCGCACTTGAGGTTGGCGCCGCACGTGACGCCCGTGCAGTTCGGGACGCAGGTCGCCGTCGAAGAGACACACTTCTGCCCCGTCGGGCACGAGACGCCGACGCAGTTGTCGACGCAAGCCCCCGTCGCTGCGGCGCAGTGCTGAGTGGCCGCACACGTGACCCCCGTGCAGAGCGGCACGCACGAACCGGAGCTCGGATCGCACTTCTGCGTGGCGCTGCACGTGACGCCCATGCACAGCAGCACACAAGAGCCGCTCGCGGCGTCACAACGTTGGCCGCTCGTGCACGTGACCCCCGTGCAGTTCGATTGACACGCGCCCGCCACACACTTCTGCGTCGCGGGGCAGGTAACGTTGGCGCACGCGCAGGTCGGGCCAACACAATTATCCGTGCACCGCCCCGCCATGCACGTCTGGCTGGCCCCGCACTGAACGCCCACGCACAGGTCCACGCAGGCCCCCGACACACATTTCTGGCCGGGGCAGGTCATGGTCGCGCACGGATCGACGCAGGCCCCGTGCTGACACACCTCACCGGCGACGGTGCATGTCACGCCCGCGCAAGGGTCGGCGTCGCACGCGGCGTCGGCGACACAGCCGTCGGCCGTGCCGCCGTCGCTCTTCTCGGCGAGCGCATCCGAGGCGACCTCCGATTTCGGAGCATCGATCGGACGCGCCGAATCACCGTTCACGTCGCCAATGGGCGCGTCGACGTTCGCCGCATGCTCCATCGCGGCGTCGGCGGCGGCGTCGGGGGAGACGCACAACGCCCCGTTCTGACATACGAACGGAGAGGGACAATGCCCCTCTGCCGAACAGGGAAAGCCCCCGCTCTTCAGATCGAGGCCGCGACACCCGGCCACGAGCAGGAACACGGCGACGCCCATCGAGAGACGCTGCAGCAACGGCGAGCTCACTAGAAGGCTCCCGACAGGAAGAGCCGGCCCGGAGACGCGCTGATCGCGAGCGAATCGACGCGTGCTCCTCCGACCGCCTGGCTCTCGTGCGCGGCCCACAAGAACGCGCCGACGCCGGCGACCGCGAGCACGGCGCCGCCGATCATCAGCCCCGCGCCGGCGCGATCGTAGGTCTGCCAGTTGAGATCGCCGTCGTGGTACGTGTGCCCCGCGTCGGCGCCCCTGATGGCATCCAGCTTCGTCGTCGCGACGTGATGGCAGACGATCCCCGCGACGATCCCGACGACCCCCGCGCCTCCCGCGGCGATCCCCGCGATCTCGAGCGACCGTCCGGGCCGGACGACCTTCGAGGCGTCGGCGTCGCTCGAAGGTCGCGCCACGACGGGCTCGTTGGGCGTCTCCGAAGGCGGAGGAAGGGCAGCCGGAGGGTTGGGGGCCGGCGGCACCACGCGCGCGATCGTCTTCGTTTCCCCCGCCTCGACGTGAAGCTCCGTCACGATCGGCTTCTGCCCACGCTCCTCGACGGTCACCGTCGTGGTCGCTGGTGAGACCCACAACGTTCCGTCGGGGGGCACATCGACGAAGGAGTGCTCACCGACCTTCACGCGCGTCCCGATGGCAGCGTTCGGGAACGCGAGCACCGCCAGGTGCGCGCGGGCCTTCCGGCGGCTCTCCTCGAGCACGCCCTTGTGCGAGAGGATCCACGGATCGTCGCTGTCGAGCGCCTCGCTCAGGTGCTGGTTCGATCCGTAGAACTCGTCCAGGGCGAGCTCGACCAGGCCCAACTGGGCGGCGGAGCGAGGCGTTTGCGCCAGCTCGTACGCGCGCTTGAAGTAGCCGCGCGCGCGAACGTCGTCGCCGTGCTTTCTGAGGTCGGTGCCCTGTCGAATGAGCCCCTCGGGATCTTCGGCGCCCACTGCGACGCCGATCGTGCCCCTGAAAAACATCGCCAAGAAAATAGCGCCGACGCCGAGTCTCACGCCGTCACTAGTAGATGATTCCCGTCGACCAAACAACCACGCCGCTCATCGCACGTCAACGCGGCGTGTCGTCGCGTTGGACGACGCGGCCCGATCGGGTGTCGCGCCGGCTTGACACCGTTGACTCTGCGCCCTTTACCGCGCAGAAACACGCGTCTATCCTACGCGCCACGAACGCCGGCCCCCCACCGGTCGCACGGTTGCTTTGGGCCAGGATTCGCAGGATCTGCAGGTTTAAGGACGGCAAGTGAACCCCACCGACATTCACGATCCGAACTACTTCCACAAAGTCGTCGACTGCCAGTGGGCCTGCCCGGCCCACACCAACGTCCCCGAGTACATTCGGATGATCGCCCAAGGGCGCTTCACCGACGCGTACATGCTGAACCGGGAATCGAACGTGTTCCCGGGGATCCTCGGACGCACGTGCGATCGTCCGTGTGAGCCCGCGTGCCGCCGCACGCGCGTCGACGAGAAGGCCGTCGCGATCTGCCGCCTCAAGCGCGTCGCGGCCGATCACCGCGACGACATCACGGAGCTGCTGCCGAAGGCGCCCGAGAAGAAGAACGGCAAGCGCGTCGCGCTCATCGGCGCGGGCCCCGCGTCGCTGACCGTCGCCAACGATCTGGTGCCGCTCGGCTACGCCGTCACGATCTTCGAGAAGCAGGCCAAGCCCGGCGGCCTCATGCGCACGAACATCCCGTCGTTTCGTCTGCCCGAGCACGTGCTCGACGACGAGTGCGCGCAGATCCTGAACATGGGCGCCGACATTCGCTATGGCACGCCCGTCGCCAGCATGAAGTCGCTGCTGGCCGAGGGCTACGACGCCGTGTTCGTGGGCACGGGCGCGCCGCGCGGCAAGGAGCTCGACATCCCGGGCCGCAAGGAGGCCGCCGCCGACATCCACATCGGCATCGAGTGGCTCGAGTCCGTCGCCTTCGGGCACGTCACGACGATCGGCAAGCGCGTGCTCATCATCGGCGTCGGCAACACGGCCATGGACTGCTGCCGGACTTCGAAGCGCCTGGGCGCGACGTCGGTCAAGGTCATGGCGCGCCGGCCGCGCAAGTTCTTCAAGGCCTCGCCGTGGGAGCTCGAGGACGCCGAAGAAGAGCAGATCGAGATCGTCATCAACCACGCGCCCAAGCGCTTCGTGCTCGGATCCGAATCGGACGCGGGCAAGCTCGTCGGGCTCGAGTTCGAGCAGCTCGCGTGGGCCGAGGACGCCAAGGGCAAGGCGACGTCGACCGTCACGGGCACCGTCGTCCTGCCGTGCGACACCGTCATCCTCGCGATCGGCCAGGAGAACTCCTTCCCGTTCATCGAGCGCGACGCGACGTCGGGCGTCGGCATCGAGTTCGACAAGTGGGACATGCCCGTCGTCGACAAGAAGACGTTCCAGTCGACGCGCGCGGGCGTGTTCTTCGGCGGCGACGCCGCCTTCGGCCCGCAGAACATCATCTGGGCCGTCGCGCACGGGCACGAGGCCGCGATCTCGATCGACGCTCATTGCCACGGCCGCGCGCTCAGCGAGCGGCCCAAGGACGGCATGAACCTCATCTCGCAGAAGATGGGGTTGCACGAGTGGTCGTACAGCAACGACTACAGCACGGCGAAGCGCACGCCCATGAAGCACGTCGACCTCGTCGAACGCTTCAAGAGCCTCACGAAAGAGGTCGAGATGGGCTTCGACGCCGCGCAGACGGCGCGCGAGGTGCAGCGCTGCCTCAACTGCGACGTGCAGACGAAGTTCACCGACAAGCAGTGCATCGAGTGCGACGCCTGCATCGACGTGTGCCCCGTGCTCTGCCTCACGATCACGCCGAACGCCGAGGAGCCCGAGCTGCGCCAGCAGCTCACCGTGCCGGCGCTCAACAAGGATCAGAGCCTGTTCGCGTCGGGCCCGCTGCCGCAGACGCGCCGGATCATGGTGAAGGACGAAGACCTCTGCGTGCACTGCGGGCTGTGCGCCGAGCGCTGCCCCACGGGCGCGTGGGACATGCAAAAGCTCGAGCTCGTCATCCCCAGAGCGGGCCAGAACGGCGCGCCCGTGCGCCTGACATCAGGAACTTGAAGTGGACTCAGCAAAAGTAGATCGCGTCAACGACTTCGCCTTCAAGATCGCCAACACGAACGGGACCGGATCGGCGAGCGCGAACGGCCTCATCATGCAGGCGATCTTCCGCATGGGCGTGCCCGTGTCGGGGAAGAACCTGTTCCCGTCGAATATCCAGGGCCTGCCCACCTGGTACGAGATCCGCGTCAACGGTGACGGGCACACGTCGCGCACGCCCGTGTTCGATCTCATCGTCGCCATGAACGCCGAGACGTACGCGCGCGACGTCAAGGAGCTGAGCCCGGGCGGCTACCTGCTCTACGACTCGACCTGGCCCATGGCCGAGGCCATCCGACGCGACGACATCCACCTGCTCGGCATCCCGCTCGCGAAGATGTGCCGCGAGAGCTTCGACAAGCCGCGCGAGCAGGTGCTGATGAAGAACATCATGTACGCGGGCGCGCTCGCGGCGCTGCTCGACATGGACGGCAAGGTCATCGACGCGCTCCTCGAGGAGAAGTACGGCGCGAAGAAGGCCATGATGGCGCTGAACCACAAGGCCATCCAGCTGGGCTATCAGTACGCAAAGCAGCAGTTCG
>DATAZS010000256.1:0-12199 GCA_036271915.1 Polyangia bacterium | reverse complement strand
GCCGATGTCGTTGTTGAAGGCGAGGGCGGCCTGATCCTGCAGCGTGGCGACGCCCGCCTTCCACCCGAAGCGGCCGAGCGTGGGCGTGCCCGTGAGCGGATCCGCGACGATGTTCGGCCGCCCGCTGATGCCGTCCTTGTTGGCGTCGTTCGGATCCGCGTTGGCGAGGATGGTCTCTTCGTCCACGGCCTCGAGGAAGCCCAAGCCGAAGACGGGCCGCGGAATGCGCATCGAGACGTGGGTCGACGCGGCGAGCGCGCCGTCGCGCAGGTTGCTGATCGTGAGGACCGGCTTGCGCAGCGAGAACGACGTGCCGTCGGCGAACTGGCCCGGCGTCTCTTGCCAGGTCACGGAGGCCTGCGCCTCGGGCGTCGTGCCCTTGGGCGCCTGTTGATCGAGGATCGTGCTGTAGATCGGATCCTCGCCCGCGCTCTTGCCGTCCGCGGCGACGTTGAAGAGCTTGAGCAGCGTGGCGCCCATGGCGTTCTGGTTGGCGAGGCCGCCCGCGGAGGGCATTGCGGCGCCGGGTGGCGGTCCCTTGCCGTCGAGGTGGTGGCACGAGAAGCAGGACGACGACGTGTAGCCGGGGCGCGGCGCCGTCGCGAGCGCCATGTTGGTGAAGCTCGTGCCTGCCGTGAACATGGGGCTCGGCGGTGGCACGTCGTTGAGCGGCGGGACCACGGTGGTCGCCGGCAGGAGGCCATTCACGCCGCCGTTGCCGCGCGGACAATCGTACGTCGTGGGCGGGTTGTACCCGACGAGCGAGCCGAAGTCGGCCTCGAAGAGGACCTTGCCTGAGACGAAGCTCGTCAGCTCGGGGAGCGTGATGTTCGGGACGTGCTGCGCGTAGCCGAACTCGTCGACGGTGACGTCGGTGATCGATTCGTCGCCCGCGGCGTGCGCCCACGGGTGCTGCACCTTGGGCGCAAAGCGGCCGCTGCCCACGTAGTACATGAACATCTCGGTGTAGTAGGTCCGGTTGTCCGCCGGCCCTGGCTGCCGCACGAACGTGTCCTCGAAGTCGAGGAGCTGCCCGTACGCGAGATCCTGGCCCAGCAGGAGCGAGGCGTCGCCGGGCTGCATCGTCGCCTTCGTGCCGCCCACCTGCACCGTGTAGACGCCGCCGCTCGTCGCGGCGCTCGTTCCGCTCGGATACGTCGGGTTGATGCGCACGCCTTCCGCCGCCAGCTCGGGCGGCGTGAAGCACAGCGGCGTCGGGCTGGGCAGGCCGCCGCCCTGGCCCGCGCCGAAGCACTCGTAGGTCTTGAAGTCGACGCCGAAGACGTGCGTGTCGACGGGCGTGATCGTGACGCGCAGGTAGTTGCCGAAGTCGACGAGGTTGATCGAGAACATGGGACCGTTGAAGTACGTGTCGACGTAGTGGTCGTAGCGCTGCTCGTTGGGGTGACGGTCGCGGAAGCGCCCGGCCAGCGTCACGGTGAGCGGATACGCGGGCTCCGGATCGGCGGGCTTGCCGATCGTCTGGTGGAACCACATCGAGTCGATGAGCGGCTGCGTGGCCGGCGGCGCCGACGCGCCCGTGATGATGGTTTGAACGCCGACGATCTGGTGGAAATAGAAGTCGAGGTCATCGCCCGACTTGAGCGTGGTCGTCGTCCACGTGAACGTGCCGTCGCCCTTCGCGGCGAGCGTCGCCGTTTGAAGCGCGGGGACACCGTTGACGCGATAGTTGATGCTCGCTCCCACGGTCGCGGAGTTGCCGCCGCCGCCCGGACCCGGCTTGAACGTCACGGTCGTGGTCCCAGCCCCGTCGAGCGCGACGCTCCAGTTGAAGCCGCGCGCCGTGAGCGACGTGCGCGTGGGAGCGGTCGTCCCGGCCGCGGGCGCCGCGCAGGCGGCCGGCCGGCAGTCGGCGGTCATGAGCTGCGCCTCCATGCACACGCCGTCACAGACGATGAATCCGGTCGGGCACGTGCCTTGGATGTTCAGCGCCGACGCGTCGAACGTCTGCTGCGGAACGCTCGCGTCGGAGGCGCCCGCGTCGGCCACGTCTCCCGAAATGCCGCCCTGGCCCGGGTTCGCGGCGCCACCGGTCGAGCCTGATCCACCAAGGACGAACGACCCCGCGCTCGCGCTGCTGTTGGACCCGCCTCCGCCGCCGGGCGGCGGGTTCGACAACGTGCCCATGCCGCTCTTGCTCGAGCTGCAGGCCATGGCGACCAGGGTGACGACGACGGCGAACATCACGCACGACGTCACGAACGGCTGTTGTTTGCGCATCAGGGGGCTCCTCCGTATCGGTAGTGGAGGAGCTCCACAAAAATCGTTGGCCGGATCGCCCTCTTTTGGGGGCAGCCTCAGGTCGTGACGGCTGGCAGCAATCGCGTGCGTGCCTCGGCGCCCACGGGACGACGGAGCTCGACCTGGCGGCCCGCCGTCTTGCCGTGCTCGTACGCCTCTGGTCGCAGCGAGGCGTGCGAGCTTCGGTTCCTGATGCGCGGATAGCGGCGTCGCAGGTACGCGTCGCGTTGCGCGTCGGCGTGGCGCACGAGGCCCTGCTCCTCGCTCTTGCGCTCGCCATCGCCCAACTTCTCGTCGAAGCCGGCCATGACGCCGGCGCAGAAGCTGCGGCGCTCGCGATCGGAACGGATCCCGAGCGCGCGCTTGTGAGCGCGCCACAGGCGCTGGGCCGTGTCGGTGAGGTAGCCGTGGACGTAGGTCGCGACGTCTAGGTTGGCCGGCGTCCCGCACAGCTCGAGCACCTGTCCGGCGCGCGCCTCGGCGGCGACGTACGCCGGCACCCAGATGACGCTCACGAAGAAATGTCGGCCCAGGATCCCCGCGAGGATGCGCTCGCTGGCCTCGGAGCGCGCCTTGATCGCGCCGACGTGGCGGAAGCCGTAGCCGTCGGTGGCCGCGGCCGCGGCCGCGTCGATGTTGTGGACGAGCATGAGCCTGCGCGCCTCGTTCATCGCGGCCTCGGACTCGTGAAGGTTGGGGCTGTCGGCGAGCGCGAGGAGCCTCATGATCCGGCGCAACATCGGGTCCGGTCCGCGACCGGGCTCGCCCGTCGGGACGCCCGCCGCCGTCGCGTCGATGCCGTGCTCGCGGCAGACGCGCGTGAACGCGGGACCGTGCGCCGTCTCGTCGCGGATGCGCAGCGCCTCGTCGACGTACTGATGCGCGATCTCGTGCTTGAGCACCTCGCGCACGACACCCCAGGATTGTCCGAAGACCAGCGCGCGTGACAACGAGATCGTGCGGTGGGCGCGATGCCAGCTCCCGAGGCGGTGCCCGCCGTCGGCGAGCGTGATGACGGGCGGGCGCAGCGCGCGCGGGAAGTGCGTGTGGGCCAGCTCGTCCCACGTGTCGGCGAGGGCGCGGATCAGCGCCGTCTCGACGAAGGCGCGCTCATGGCGAGAGGGATCCAACCTTCATCTCTTCTGCCACGGCCATCGACCCGCCGCGCGAAGTTTCATGCCGCTCACGGTGTCCCCGTCGAGTCGGCCGCCCGTTCGATCGGGCCGCGGTCTAACGGTGGCCGCCGCCGTGCCCGCCACCACTGTGACCGCCGCCGAAGCCACCGCCGTGGAAGCCGCCGCCACCGCCGTGGAAGCCGCCACCGATGTGGCCGCCGCTGAAGCCGCCGCCACCGCGGAAACCGCCGCCGCCGAAGCCGCGCGCGCCGCCGCCAAAGCCGCCACGGACCGCGGCGCGGCCCGCGAAACCTCCGGCGGGGGCGCCCCCGTAGGAGCGGACGGCCGGACCGTACCCGTACCCGCCTCGCGCGCCACCGTAGCCGGGGCGATAGCCGCCGGCGCCGTAGGCCGCGCGGTAGCCGTGGTTGCCGTAGCCGCGCCAGCCGCCTGCCGAGTAGTGGTTGTACCAACCGAAGTGTGACGGACCGTAGAGCCCAAAATAAGGAGAAGCTCCCCAACCGAAGACCCACGGCGCCGTCAGCCACGTCCAACCGTAGCTCGGGTAATAGACGTACTCGGACGGGTAGACGCCCGTTTGGGTCGGCTCGTACGTGTACTGCGATCCGTAGGGCATCCAGACCCAGCCGTACTGTTGGGTGTAGACCCACTGGCCGTCCGCTTGGGCCTGTTCGGCTTGGGCGGGCGGCGGGGCTTGAACCTCAGGCTGGGGCGGAGGTGGAACCTGCTCCGGCGGCGCCGGCGGCCCTTCGATTGGCTGCGGCTGCGCCGCCGAGGGTTGCGCCATCTGTTGCTGCCCCTGGGGCGGCGGCGCCGGTCCGACGTCCTGCGCTTGTGCAGCGCGAGAACCAACAGCCAGCATCGCCAACATCGGAACGAGCGTTGAAACAAACCGCATGACGATCTCCTCCCTCATGGACGCCGACGTGCGCCGGAGCATTCAAAAGGTAATTGAATCGTAGCACGCCACGCGTTTCGCTGACGCGGGCGGCCCCTTGCGTTGCCCGGGGGCGCCTCCCAAGATGCGGGCATGATCAATGAGGTGTTGGGGCCTTCGGCGTGGATCCTGTTCGTGGGCGCGTTCGTCGCGCTGTACCTGTTTTCCTGCGTCCGCGTCATAAAGGAGTACGAGCGCGCCGTCATCTTCCGCCTCGGGAAGGTGCTGCCGGAGACCAAGGGTCCGGGCGTGATCTTCATCTTTCGGCCCATCGACCGTGCCGTCGTCGTCTCGAAGCGCGTCGTCGTGTTCGAGGTGCCGAGCCAGGACGTCATCACGCGCGACAACGTCAGCCTCAAGGTGTCGGCGGTCGTGTACTTCAAGGTCAAGGATCCGAAGGAGTCGGTGATCGCCGTCGAGAACTTCCTGTTCGCGACGAGCCAGATCGCGCAGACGACGCTGCGCTCCGTGCTCGGTGAGGTCACGCTCGACGAGCTGCTCGCCGAGCGCGAGAAGCTGTCGCAGCGCCTCCGAGAGATCATCGACGGGGCGACCGAGCCGTGGGGCATCGAGGTCTCGTCCGTCGAGCTCAAGAGCGTCGATCTGCCGGAGCAGATCCAGCGCGCCATGGGGCGGCAGGCCGAGGCCGAGCGCGAAAAGCGCGCGAAGGTCATCGCCGCCGAAGGCGAGCTGCTCGCGTCGGAGCAGCTGCTCTCGGCCGCCAACCGCATCTCGCAGAATCCGACGGCGATCCAGATGCGCTATCTGCAGACGCTCGCCGAGATCGCCGTCGAGAAGAACTCGACGATCCTGTTTCCGTTGCCGCTCGAGCTGCTGCGCGTCTTCGAGAAGCTCGCCGAGAAGTGACGCGCGCTACGGACAGGCGACGGGCGAGGGCGGATCAGGCGTCACGAAGGTCGGCGCGCCCGCGTCGCTGGTCGACATGAGCACGCCCGTGTGGGCCGAGTGGCCCACGGTCGTCACGGAGTCGGCGGCCGTCGTCGACCCGGGCGCGTCGTCGAACTTCCAGTAGCCGACGAGCCCCGCCTCGTTGCCCACGACGGCCTTGGTGTAGTTCGCCATGATCTCGGCCGGCGTGCGCGCGACGCTCCACACGCGCAGCTCGTCGAAGAGGCCGTTGAAGCAGCTGAAGTTGAGCGGCAGGCAGCCCACGTAGAACAGTCCCTGCAACGTCGCGAGCGGCTTGCCGGCTGGGGCGGGCGTCGTGATGCGCGCCACGCCGTTGACGTAGGTGATGAACGCCGTGCCGTCCCACACGATCGCGATGTGCACCCATTGGCTCATCGTCGACGTGATGCCGAGATCCTTGCCGCTGTCGTCGTCGTAGACGCCGTCGGTCCACGGGTTGAGCGTCGCGTGGTTGCCCGGCATGCCCACGACGGCGGGCTGGCCGAAGTCGAGGCCGATCACCTGCAGCGTATGTCCCGTGAGCGGGCCGTAGAACATGATCTCGTTCTTCTCCGCGACCCAGTCGGTTGGCTTGACGTAGAACCAGAACTCGATCGTGCGCGGGGCGGCGCCGATCGGCATGTCGGACATCATGTCGATGACGACGTGCGCGTGCGCGGCGTCGCTGTCGCTGCCCGTGCCGTTGGCCGAGAGCGAGATGGCGCGGCCCGAACAGCTCGAGGGGCCCGTCGCGTGCTCACTCGCGGCGTCGACGCTGGGGCTCGCATCGACGTTCGTGCCCGCGTCCGTCGGTGCGGCGCCCGCCGTGCCCGCGCCCGCCGTGCCGGCGCCCGCCGTGCCGGCGCCCGCTACACTCGATCCTGCCGCGCTCGAGCCGGCGTTGCCGCCCGCCGTCTCGCCCGCGCTGCCGCTCGCGCCCGCCGTGGACCCCGACGCGCCCGCCGTGCCGGTCTTGTTTCCCCCGCCGCTCGAACACGCGACGAGCGTCGCCAGCAAGGCGGTTCCCACTCCCAGCTGCCGTCCGAAATGCTTCGCCATGACGATCTCCTATCATTGGAGCGTCGCCAGGGGGCTGCAAGAGCGCGCGGGCCGATGCGCAAGGGACTTTGGGGCCGGCCCACCAACGACAGCGCCACGGGGCCTGGCCTAGGCTACTATGTCGTCATGAGCGAATCGGACAAGCGAAAGCAGAGCCTGTACTTCCCCGACGAGATGCTGAAGGAGATCTCGACCGAGGCGATGCGACAAGATCGCTCTTTGTCGTGGATCGTTCAGAAGGCCTGGAAGGCCGCCCGCAAGGACATCATGGGCATCCCGTCGATGGGCGAGCCGGCGCGGACGGACTCCGAAAAGTAGCGCACGAAGCGCGCCGCTACGCCGGCCGTCAGTCGACCATCTCGACCATCAGTCGACCATCAGTCGACCGTCAGTGGATCAGCACGGCGTAGCTGACAATCAGCAGAAGGCCGAGCCCGAGCAGCGCGCTCGCGACGAGGGCCTGCTGGCGAGCGCGCCAGCGTCGATAGACTTTGCTCGTACGTCCGCTCGGTCCGGCGGCGCGCCGCTTTACCTTCGCGTTGCGATAGTACGCGTCCCATCGCTCGGACATCGGACTTGCCACCTTCAACAACTCGCTGCTCTCGACGTTCACGTTCAAGACGCTCCTTCCCGCCCCCCGCCGGGATAGTACCGCAGTTGCTTCAGGGCGATCGCTTTAACGACCAGCGCGCGCATTGTTCACGTCACTGTGTCATTCCGTTCCCAAACGGACCCCTGCGTAGTGATCGCTACGCGGTCTGGTTTCTGAGGAAGTCGGCGACTTCGGAGAAGCGTTGACGCAGGTAGGTGCGGAGATCGTCGGGGATTGCGCGCTCGTCGAGCGCGACGTTCATGCACCGCAGCCACGCGTCGCGCATCGGGGAGGTCACGGGGACGTGGGCATGGCGCATCCGCAGCCGCGGATGTCCGTGCCGCTCCATGTACGTCTGCGGGCCGCCGAGCCAGCCGATCAGAAACAGCGCGAAGCGATCGCGCGAGGCTCGACTGACCTTGCCGTCCTCGCAGAGGTGCAGCGCCGCGAGCGCCGGCTCGCGTTCGTCCATGAGGTCGTAGAAGCGTTCGACCAACTCCCGAACGGGCTCCTCGCCACCGAAGCGTTCGAACGGAATGCGCTCCGGATCGGCGTCGGGCGGCGTCGTCGACATCGGCGTTATTTGATCGAGAGGAGCTCGACGTCGAACACGAGCGGACCCGCGGGCGTTCCCTGTTGCGTCGGCGAGTCGCCGTAGGCGAGCGCGCTCGGGATCCAAAAGCGTGTCTTGTCGCCCACGACCATCAACTGGACGCCCTCGGTCCATCCCTTGATGACGCCGTCGAGCGGGAAGCTGATCGGTTTGCCTCGGCGCACGGAGCTGTCGAACAGCTGCCCTTCGCGCGTCCATCCGCTGTAGTGAACCTCGACGGTGCTGGTCGCCGTCGGGTGATCCTTGCCCTTGCCGTGCTTGAGAACCTTGTAGGCCAGCCCGGACGCCGTTCGCTTGGCCTCCGCGGGCGGCGCGTCGAGGTCCTCGGGCACGGGGATCGGATCGGGCATCTTCACGAGGTCGAGGAGCTCGACGTCGATCACGGACGCGGCCGCCTGCCCGCGCCGGCGCGGGCGTCCCGAGGTCGCGAGCGCGGCGGGGATCCAGAGGCGGCGCTTCTCGCCCTTCACCATCGCGCCCAGGCCTTCGGCGAGCCCCTGGGTGACGTCGTCCATCACGAAGGTTCGCGGCTCGCCGTCGCTCACCGAGCTGTCGATGACCTCGCCCTCGGGCGTCCACGCCGTGAAGATGACGATCACCTTGTCGTGCGGACCGGGGTGCGCGGCGCCTTGACCCTTCGCGAGGAGCTTCCACGCGAGGCCGCTCGCCGTCTTCGTTGCCTGCGCGGGCGGCTCGGCGACGTCGCGCGGCGCCGCGGGCGCGGCGGGGACCACGTTCTGAAGCGGCTCGATCGGTTGGGCGGTCGACGCGCGCGCGGTCACCAAGATGGAGATGAAGGTCGTCGCGGCCAGGATGTGCCGGCGGGGGAGCAACATGCCTCCGCATACCACGAGAACAGGTCGTCAACGTGTGATCGCGAGCCGTCGGCAGCGTTGGCCGCGCCCGACGTTCCGGTGTAGTTTTTGGACCCGAACACGAACATGCGCCTCGCGCCAGGCTCGATACTTCGCGACGAGTACCGGATCGTCCGCGCGATCGGTGAACGCGCGGACGCCGATGTGTTCGAGGCGCGGCACGTGGACGGCGCGGGGCGCTACGCCGTCAGGCTCCTCTGCGAGGGCGGCCCCCGAAGCCTCGTGCTGCGGGGCGCCCTACGCCGCGAGGCACTGGCGGCGTCGGCGCTGGGCCACCCTGGGATCGTGCGTGTCCACGATCTCGACCAGGCGCCCGACGGATCGCCGTTCATCGTCATGGACTACCTGAGCGGACAAGATCTGGGTCGCGTCCTGCGCGACAAGGGGCCGTTGGCGCTCTCGGACGTCGTCGCGCTCGTCGAGGCGCTCGCCGCGCCGCTCGGCGAGGCGCACCGCCAGGGCATCATTCACGGCGATCTCACGCCGGCGAGCGTCTTCGTGCTCGACGCCGCGGCGGGCACCGACGCGCGCGCGAAGATCCTCGACTTCGGCGTCGCGAAGATTCGCGCGCAGGCCGGCGGCATCGTCCGCGAGGTGGATTCGGACGTGGCCGGCTACGTCGCTCCCGAGCGTCAGGGACGCCCAGCGGCGGAGGCCGACGAGCGCGCGGACGTCTTCTCGCTGGGCGCGATCGCGTTCGCGCTCATCAGCGGAGGCGCGCCGCAAGCGCGCTCGGCGTCGGCGGGGCCCGTTACGGCGCGACTGGCGGCCGCGCCACCGGCGGTCGCCGCGGCCGTCGCGCGCGCGATGAACCCGCGCCGCGAGGGCCGCTTCGTCTCGGTCACCGACTTCGCGCAGGCGCTGCGCCAGGCTGTTTCGATGTCACCCGCGCGCGCCTCGGGCGTGCGGCCGGCGCGGATGGGCGCGACGCCCGCCGTGCCCGTCCCTGTATTGCACGAGCGAACGGCGCGCGCCCGAACGTCGGCGGCGAGCTTGCGTGGATTCATCGGAGCCATCGTCGGATGCGGGCTGGCGATCGTGATCGGCGTGCGCGTCTTCACGCCTCGATCGGCGGCCCCGCCGGCCGTCGCGAAGACCTCGATCGCGCCGCCCGCCGTCGCGCCGCCCGTGGCAAAGCCGGTGGCCGTGGCGCCGCTTGCCGTCGCACCGGTAGCGGTCGCGCCCGTGGCGGCGCCGGTCGCGTGGCCCGTGGCATCGCCGCCGCGCGCCGCGCGCCAACCGTCAGCGGCGCGTGAAGCGCGCGAGAGCGAAGTCCACCACCATCACCCGTCGGCTCACGCGGGGATGAACGAGGCCGCGCGCCGCGAAATGGAGGAGACGTATCAAAAGGCGACGCGCGCCTTCGACCTCGAGCGCTACGACGAGGCGATCGTCGCTTACAAGCGAACGTACGAGCTCGGCGGCGATCCGCCCATGCTCTACGACATCGCGCAGGCGCTGAGGCTCAGCAAGCACCCGGACGAGGCGGCGGCCTACTATCGCCGCTACCTCGATCGCGCGCCGACGGCCGTCAACCGCGACGAGGTCCGCGCGAGGATCGCCGAGCTCACGCCGAAAACGCCGCTGCCGACGCCGCCGAAGGTGGACGGGGGCGTGACGGCGACGGTCGTACCGCAAAGCAGGATCACAGCGTCGCCCCGCTGAGGACGCGGCGCCGTCGAGAAGACTCAGGGCAACCAGGCGGACGCCGTCGCACCGCTCGCCGCGACGAGGCGAAGGTGGCCGAGGGAGTAGGCGCCGTCACCGTAGAGCGGGCGCACGCCGATCGCGTCGAAGCCCGCGGCGAAGGCTGCGGCGGGAACCGGTCGCGTCTCAATACGTATGCCGGGCGCCGTGGGGCGCGGGTCGATGTCGACGTCGGCGAGGGCGCGGCCGGCCGCATAAAAGACGATCCGGTAGCGATCGTTGTTGTCGAGGCTGAGCTCGAAGAACGCGGCCTGTGCGCGCGCGCTATAGGTGAGCTTAAGCTCGGGGCACGTCGGGTCGCACGAGAACACGAAGTTGCCTGGCGCGTCCCACGCGCTCCCGGCCTGTCGTGGCGCGCCGAAGTCCGTCACGGGCCGAACGATCGTCGTCCTCGCGGACGGCAGGTGGCTCGCGACGCGTGCGAGGCCGGCTGCGTGCGGGCTCGCCACGACGCCGACGACGACGACACCCACGATCGTCATCGTCGCGGTGACGGCGAACACCCAAGGGCGGGGTGCTGCGGGCGCGCTGGCCGCTTCGAACGCGCCGCGCCCGCGCGCGCCGAACGACGCCGCGCCCAGGATCAGCACGCCGTCGAAGGGCACGCGGTAGCGCGCTTCGCCCATCGACATCGCGGCCGTCGCGAGCAGGGCTACGACGACCGACAGGACGAAGCACGTGATGGGCGAGAGGCGGCGCGCACGCCACGCCGCGCGCGCGCCGCCCGCGAGGGCGACGAGGCTCGGCGCGATCACGAGCAGGAGGAAGATCTGTTTGACGACGGTGACGAGGCGCTCGTCGCTGATGCCGCGATCCTCCGGCCAGTACTGCATCTGGAAGAGATCGAGCGCGTTGCCCGCGACGCGCAGCAGGAATCGGCCCGGTTCGGTGAGGAAGCGGTGCGCCACCCAACGCAGAACGCCCGTCGTGTCGTAGATCGACGTGGGCACCGTGCCCGCGCCGCTGTAGCCGTGTTGTAGAAGCGCCGGCGGCGTCCACCCCGTGGTCTGTCCGGCGATGTCCGACTTGAACTCGAGCCCGCTCACCTCGCCGCTCTGTCCGAGCGCCATGTTCATCGCGAGGTTGCTCGACACGGGACAGAAGCCCGAGCCCTTGAGGCTGCTGCAACGCACGGCGAGCGGCGCGAGCGCCAGCGCGAAGGCGAGAAGGCCCGCGGCGAGCATTTGCACGCGGCAGACGCGCCGCTCGAGACTGGCTTGCAGCGCGAGCGCCGCGCCCACGAACAGCGCGATGGGCATCGCGTTGGGACGGAAGCTCGTCGCGAACGCCCAGGCGGCGCCGCACCCCGCGCCGAGGAGCGCGGCGGCGGCCAGTCGTCGTCGCGACGACGCGAGGCGCTCGACCTCCTCGATGCGGCGAAGCGCGACGACGTTGAGCCACACGGCGACGGCGACGGCGAACTGGAACGGCTGCTCCGACAGGAAGAACCCGCCGTAATGGATGAAACCGAAGTGGAGCGACGCGAAGATGAGCGCGACGAGCGCGGGCCGGCGGCCGAGCGCGACATACGTCGTGTGCGCGACGAGCAAAGGAACGAGCGCGCCCATGATCACCTGCGCCCAGGCGGCGAGGCCGAGCGTCGGATCGAAGGCCATCGCGATTGCCAGCCAGACAGACGTGCCCGGCGGCCAGATCGTGTCGCTGATGATCTGGCTGCCGGGCGCCGCGACGAACCGCGCGGCGAGGTCGATCAAAGAGACGGCGTCGCTCGTGACGTGGTGCCGTGGATGATGAAGGAAGAGCACGTACCAGACGCGAACGACCGTCGACGCGACGTACCCGAGCCAGGCGAGCGCGGCCAGGCGCGCGTCGTGTTGCTCGAGCGGTGCCACCTCCGCGTTCGTCGACGTCGGTCGTCCAGCTGTCATGCGCATTCGGCGCGCCACGCCGCTGCACGGTCCGTACCGCGCGCTCACTTGCGACCCTCGGCCGCGTCGCTCGACGACATCGCGACAGTGGTGTCACGAAAGACGAACCAAGCTCGCATCTCGGCACGTTAGTGGCCCAGCCGCTTCGAAACTTACAGACGGCGCGCGCGAGATTTCGTGGCGCGGCAAGTTGTCGCACTCCGCGGCCGGGCGCGGTCTC
>DATAZS010000255.1:0-6033 GCA_036271915.1 Polyangia bacterium | reverse complement strand
CAAGTCGTTCACGCGCTCCGGCTACGTGCAGTCAGTCAATGTCCCCGTCTATGGCACGTTCCAGTTCGAGGGCCTCGAGAAGTCGGCGCTCGCGGGCGGCCTCAACCTCATGGACCTCGTGTCGTTCCGCGAGCTGTACGGCTTCCTGAGCGGCGACAAGCTCGCCGAGATCCGCGCGCTGCAGAAGGCCGCCGGCGCGAAGGACGTGAGCCGCGAGAACGCCGAGGCCGAGCTCTTTGGCAGCCCGGAAGACAAAAAAGACAAGGCCGAGCCGCGCAAGATCGAGGCGGACGCGTCGCCGGGCGTGCTGCCCGCGCTGTCCGATCTGTCGGCGCCCATCACGGATCGCCTGCGCCGCGACGAGGCGCGCGCGCGCGTCTTCCCTCCCGACGAGGTCGAGCGTGGCGTCGTGCTCGACGCCGCCGTCATCCTCAAGGATCCGACGCGCATCCCCGAGGCCATCACGGCCATCGAGGCGCAGGGCAAGAAAGACGGCCTCACGCTCAAGGCCATCACGTGGCAGGAGTCGGCCGGGATCATCGGGAAGTTCATCGGCTTCGCGCGCGCCGTGCTCTATGTCGCGATCCTCATCATCTTCACGATCGCGCTCGTCATCATCAACAACGCGCTCGTCATGGCGACGCTCGAGCGCGTGCGTGAGATCGGCACGCTGCGCGCCATCGGGGCGCAGCGCCGCTTCATCTTGTCGATGCTCATCGTCGAGGCCGTCGTCACGGGCCTCGTCTTCGGTGGCCTGGGCGCCGCCGTCGGCGCGGGTGTCGTCAAGCTCATCGCCCACTTCGGCATCCCTGCGACCTCCGATCAGGCGTTCTTCTTCTTCTCGGGCCCGCGCCTGCGTCCCTTCTTGAACCCGGCCAGCGTCATCGCCGCGTTCGTCATCGTGCTGCTCGTGAGCACGGCGTCCAGCTTCTATCCGGCCTGGCTCGCCATGCGGGTCACGCCCCGCCAGGCCATGCAAGACGAAGAATAGGAAGAGACCATGTCCAAGCTCGCCATCGACTTCGCGATCGCCTTCCGCAACCTCGTGCAGCACACGCGCCGCACGCTCTTCCTTGGCGGCGCCATCGCCGCCGTCACGATGCTCCTCGTCCTGCTCGCAGGCCTCTCGACGGGCATCCGCGAGACGATGATTGAAACGGCGACGACGCTGTCGACGGGTCACCTCAACGTCGGCGGCTTCTTCAAGGTCACGGCGGGTCAGGCCGCGCCCGTCGTCACGGGCTACGAGAAGATCGAGGACGTCGTGCGCCGCGAGGTCCCCGAGACGGACTTCATGGTGCAGCGCGGTCGCGGCTGGGCGAAGGTCGTGTCCGACACGGGCTCGGAGCAGCTGGGCGTCAACGGCATCGACGTGCGGCACGAGCCGAAGTTCGCGTCCGTGCTGCAGATCGTGAGCGGCAAGCTCGACGATCTCGCGCAGCCGGGCACGGCGCTCATCTTCGACAACCAAGCCGAGAAGCTGGGCGTCAAGGTGGGCGACGCGCTCACGTACTCGGCGCCCACGACGCGCGGCACGAACAACACGATCGACGTGCGCGTCGTCGCCATCGCGAAGAGCCTGGGCCTGCTCAGCTCGTGGACGACGTTCGTGCCCATCGAGACGTTGCGTACGCTGTATCAGCTGCGCCCCGACGCGACGGGCGTCGTGCAGATCATGCTCAAGCCGGAGGCCGTCGATCACGTCAACGAGATCGCGGCGCGTCTGCGCACGACGCTCGAGAAGGCCGGCTACCGCGTCATGGACGCCGACCCGCGCGCGTTTTGGATGAAGTTCCAGTCGGTCTCTCGTGAGGATTGGACGGGCCAGAAGCTCGACGTCACGACATGGGAGGACGAGATCTCGTTCATCACGTGGACGCTCAAGGCGCTGCAGGGCCTGACCTTCGTGCTCATCACGATCCTGCTCGGCATCGTCGTCGTCGGCATCATGAACACGATGTGGATCGCGATCCGCGAGCGCACGCGCGAGATCGGCACGCTGCGCGCCATCGGCATGCAGCGCGGCGCTGTTGCGTGGATGTTCTTGCTCGAGTCGCTCATGCTGGGCCTCTTCGGCACGGTCGCGGGCGCGATCGCCGGCTTCGCGATCGCGGCGGCCCTCAACGGCGCGCACATCCACGTCGGCACGGGCGCGCAGTTCATCCTCATGTCCGATCACGTGAAGCTCGCCGTGCACGGCGGCCTGCTCGTGTTCGCGGTGGTCCTCATCACGATCATCACGGGGCTCGCGGCGCTGTATCCCTCGCTGCGCGCCGCGCGGCTGCGGCCCGTCGTCGCCATGTCGCACTTCGGTTGAACCAGACAGAGAACAGGAGCCCCATGTCGATCCGCACACACGTCTTCGTCGGCCTCGCGGCCGTCCTGCTGTCCCTTTCGGCGCGCCCCGCGCGCGCGGCCCTCACGCAGCCCGAGATGGAGAAGCTGCTCGCGGCCGTCGACGATCGCCAGAACAGCAGCGGCGACTGGCGCGCGTCCGCCTACCTCGAGCAGAAGGAGAAGGACAAGGTCGACGTCGTCTACGAGACCGAATACTACCGCCGCTCGTCGGATCAGAAGTTCATGATCCTGTTCACGAAGCCGAAGTCGTCGGCGGGGCAGGGCTACCTGCGCATCGACTCGAACCTGTGGTTCTACGATCCGAGCGTCGGCAAGTGGGAGCGCCGCACGGAGCGCGAGCGCATCGGCGGCACGAACTCGCGCCGCTCCGACTTCGACGAGTCGCGCCTCGCGATCGAGTACACGCCGAGCGACGAGGGCACGGAGACGCTGGGCCACTACACGGCCGTGAAGCTGCTGCTCAAGGGCAAGCCCAACCTCGACCTCGCGTTCCCCGAGATCCGCATCTGGATCGACAAGGACACGAACAACGTGCTCAAGCGCCAGGAGTACGCGCTGTCGGGGCGCCTGCTGCGCACGGCCTACTACCCGAAGTGGAAGAAGGTCTACAGCGAGTCGAAGAAGACCGACGTCTGGTATCCCGAGGAGATCCGCTTCTTCGACGAGGTGGAGAAGGCGAACTCGACGCTCGTGCTCATCCGCGCCGTCGATCTGCGCCCGCTGCCGGCGAACCTGTTCACGAAGGCCTGGCTCGAGAGCAAGAGCCGGTGAGGGCGCTCGCTTTCGCCGCCGCGCTCGCGGGCGCCGCGCTCGTCGCCGCTCCCTCGCGCGCCCAGTCGGGCGCCGCCGCGCGGCCGAGCGAGCAGGACATGTTTGGAGGCGGGCCTGCCGCGACGCCGGACGCAGGTGCTCCCGCGACGACGCCAGCGGCGCCTCCGGCGGCGGCGACCGAATCGGCTGCGACGGGTGTCGCAGCACCCGCGGACCGCGATCAGAGTCTCCTCGGCGCGGGCCCGGGTGGTCCCGAGCACTTGTCCGACTATCAGGCGCCCGACAACCCGCTGCAGATCGGCGGGCAGCTCTATCTGCGCGCGCAGTCGAGCGGCCAGCAGGGCCGCGACGCGTGGACGCTCACGTCGCCCAATCTCCTCGACGTGTACCTCGACGCGCGCCCCAACCCGCGCGTGCGCGCGTATGTCCTCGGCCGCATGAGCTTCGATCCGACGGCCGCGCCCGACGTGACGAGCACGACCACCATGAACGCGCTCATGGGCGGCGACAGCGGCGGCGGCGCGTTCTCGGGCGGGTCGGCCACGGGGTTCACGACGTTCACGAGCACGCGCGGTCCGTCCTCGATCCTCGATCAGATGTGGATTCGCTTCGACATCCTCAATCACCTCTTCGTGACGGCCGGCAAGCAGCACGTGCACTGGGGCACCGGGCGCTTCTGGCAGCCCACCGACTACCTGCACCCCGTGAAGCGCAACCCGCTCGACGTCTTCGACGCGCGGCCCGGCACGACGATGCTGAAGGTCGACGTGCCCTGGGAGCAGCGCGGCTGGAACTTCTACGGCTTCGGCGTCTTCGAGGATCCGAACAACGCGACGCCCACGCTCAACGAGGTCGCGGGCGGCGCGCGCGCCGAGATCGTCGTGCTCGGCGCCGAGATCGGTCTCGACGCGCTCGTGAAGAAGGGTCAAAAGCCGCGTTACGGGATCGACTTCTCGACGGGCATCTGGGAGCTCGACGTCCACGGCGACGTCGGCATCCGCTACGGCGAGGACTTTTGCAACGTCGAGCACCACCCCGCGGGCACGCCCGGCACGCCGATGGGCACCTTCATCGGCGGCTCGTGCCCCGACCCCGGCACGCTGCCCGGCGGCGTCGCTCCGTCCGCCGCGCTCATGACGCAGGCCCAGATGTTCGACGTCGCGCCGCTCTCGGGCATCAAGGTCCAGGCCGTCGGCGGCATCGACTGGTCGCACAAATACAACGACAACGACATGTTCACCGTGGGCGCCGAGTACTTCTACAACCAGCCCGGCTACTCGGACACGTCGGTCTATCCCGGCCTGCTGCTCAACAGCAACTACACGCCCATCCTGAACTTCTTCTACACGGGCCGTCAGTACGCCGCGCTCTTCGCGTCGTTCCCCGCGCCGTACTCGTGGAACCTCACGACGTTCACGCTGTCGACGCTGAGCAACCTCACGGATCAGTCGTTCATCTCGCGCCTCGACTACTCGTACACGCTGCTGACGCACATCACGCTCGAGGCGTTCGTGGGCGTCCACTACGGTCACTCGGGCGGCGAGTTCCGCCTCGGCTACGACATCCCCGGCCTCGGCGCGCGCGATCCGGCGCTCATCGATCTCGGCGCGGCGCTGCGGCTGAAGATCTAGCGCACGCAGCGCGTGAGGTACGTGTTCGTCGTCGCGCCGTCGTTGACGGTCTCGCCGAGATCGAAGAACAGGTACCACGCGTAGCCCGCGTCGCCGGCGACGGCGGAGTCTGTCCAGAAGGAGGCGGCCGACGCGCCGGGGAACGCCGCCACATCGATCGCGGGGTTCGCGCGCGTCTCGTCGACGACGGTGAGCAGCTCCTTGAGGCGCGGCAGCCGGAAGCCGCCGCCGTCGAGCACCAGCGATGCGCAGTACGAATGGGCGTCGGTCCACGTGCGCATGGTCGCGTCGACGTCGCGCTGCCAGGTCAGGCCCGTCGCGCCGTCTTGAACGGTGCCGTTCGCGACCGTGTAGCAGCCGGGCGTGGGCGCCGTCGCCGTGCGCACGCAGCGCACGCGGTAGTGCTCGACGAGATCGCTCGAGTTCGTGTAGCCGTTGTCGAACGCGACGCCCCACACCGAGGCCGGATCGTTGGCGACGACGGTCGACGTCCAGAAGAACGTGCCCGGCGTGCCCGGGAACGCCGTGGGATCGATCGCGGGCCCGACGCGCGTGTCGTCTATGATCGAGATGAGCTCGATGCGCGTGGGCAGCCGCCAGTCGGAGACGCCCGCGAGCGTGAGCGCCGCGCAGTACGCCGCGGCGTCGGTCTGCGTGACCGTGTCGGCGTCGACGACCTGCTGCCAGATGAGACCCGTGACCTTGTCGACGACGACGCCTGCCGTCGACGTGTCGTAGTCGAACGGGTGCGGCGCGCCCGTCGACGGCGCGTTCGGCATGGGCCACGCGCCGACCCACGGCGCCGAGACGCAGCCCGTCGGCGCGTCCTCGGACGTGGGGGCGGCATCGACGTCGGTGCGCGCGTCGGCGGCATCGCTCATGCTCGCGTCGCTTGCGCCGCCCGTGCCAATCGCATCGGCGTCGTCACTCGCGTCGTTCCCGCCACTCGCTCCCGCCCGCCCTGCACCATCGGTCCCCCCGCCGCCGTCGCGCGATCCTGGTGATGTCTTCCCCCCGCACGCGCCCAGCACGAGGACAAAAGCGAAAATAGAAGAAGGCCGGACAACGCACGCCGTACGGGGACGCATCAACCGTATCTTAGCGTGCCAAAGAGCCGCCGCCTCCGTCGTCGCTCGCCGCGGTCCGGGTCGAGTCCCGCCTCACGACTGGTGCGACGAAACGTTTGGCTTGCGAAGCCGACGATTGAGCTCTCGAATGACCTGTTCAGTGATGTATCGCGAACGGTGCCTGCGCCCTCCGAGCGCGCGACCGT
>DATAZS010000254.1:0-11977 GCA_036271915.1 Polyangia bacterium | reverse complement strand
CCCGCCGCTCGTCCAGACCGTCGTCAACGCCAACGCCGACGCGGGATACATGGGCGCGTCCCACGAGCTGGTCCGAAACGAGATCGTGCTCTCGTGATCGAAGACCGCGCCGGCCGGCATCGCGGGCGAGCTCGCGATCGTGATCGCGACCGACGTATCGGCGGCTGGAGCGCTCCACGTCGCCGCCGCCGCCGTGGCGGCGCCCACGAAGTCCGAGGGGCTCACCATGCTGGTCCCCGTGTAGACCGTGATCGAAAGGTGCGGATCGGGCCAGATGAGGTCGTAGTTGTCCACCGTCGAGCGAGCGCGGACGTAGGCGTGAGCGACTTCGCTCGACGCGACGATCAAGGCGGCCACGGCGAGCCCCACGCGCCCAATCCTGTACTTCATGTTGCCCCTACTGCTTCGTGAGCGTGAGCGAGCCCGAGGTGAGGCCGTTGTGGCCCATGATGGGGATCCCGGGGTGGGTGCCCAGCGCCGCCGTGCCGTCGCCCTTGACGAAGTAGTCGCTCTCGTCGACGAGCCCGGCCGTCAAAACGTGATCCGTCGTGATCGAATACATGCCGGTCTTCGTCGACGTCTCTGGGTTCATCTCGATCGTGCAGTCGCAGCCCATGCCGTCGGCGAGGCAGGTCACGGAGGCGTACTTGCCCGGGGCCAACAACGCCGCGCCCACTTCGTCGCAGGTCACGGGGACCCCGCTCGACGGCGTGAGACAGGCCGCCGGATATCGGACCACGACGCTCCCCGTGAGCGTGCTCATCATCGTGAACGTCATGCTCGCGTCGTAGGTGACCATGCCCGTGATCTGGTAGCCGTTCGCGTAGGCCGTCGCGCCCGGACAGTCCGCGGTGAAGCTCGAGACGTCGATCGTGAGGCACGTGCTCGCGAGGCTCCACGAACCGACGATGTCGCCGCCGCACGCAACTGCGTTCTGACAACCCTTGGGCGCGCTCGGGGTCAAGGCGGCGTCGGCGCCGCAACCGACCAGGACAAACGCGAGCGCCGCGGACAAGACGATAGAGCTCGCTTTCATGTGACGCCTACGGCGGAAACTAGAGAACCAGAGCGAGCGCGAGTGAGAATTCCTGAACATTGCTGTCGCTCAGCCCCGAGAACGCCACCGAGCTCCCGGAGAAATGATTCCAATCGTAATTGAGCGTCGCGCGCACGCGGCGCGCGAACCAGACGTTGGCGGCGAGGTTGAGGGTCGTCATCTTGGTCGTTCCGGCTGAAATGATGTTGGCGGCGGCCATCGGGTCGTCGCCCGCTGACAGATCTTCAGCGAAATACTCGAGCCGGGCGGCCACCATCACGCCCGTCAACGATCGCAACGACCGCGGCAGCCCCAACGTCCCCAGCCGAACCGGCAGCTGCAGGCCTGGCTCGCCGACGATCCGATCGTCGCCCAGCACCCAACACCACGCCTCGCCGTAGGTGGCCCACCCGTCGAGCTCCATGCCACCGTGTACGACGGGCAGCTGGCCGTTGCTCGCCGAGACTGTCTCGAGCGGCTGCTGCTTCAACGCCCACTCGAAGCGCGCGCCGTATTTGTGGGTGATGGGGGCGTTCACCTCCAACGCGGCGGCGCTCGTGTTGCCGCGCGTGCGCAGGTCGACGTCGGTCACGTTGCTCCCGTCGAGCCACCGCGTGTGCGGATCGAGGAAGACGAAGCCACCCTGAGTCGCTTGAACCGGCAGCGCGCTCGCGGTTCCCGCGTGCCCGAACCGCAACGAGCCGCCGATCGTGATGTCGCGAATGAGGTCGGGGACGGGCTTGTACTTGAACGGCGCGATCCACGCGCGCCCCATGCCGTCGACTCTCCCGTCGCCCGCGAAGGCGCCCGCCGAGTAGTAGTAGCTCCGCGTGGGGCTCGTCCCGTGCACCATCAAGCCGTCGGCTTTGTTCTCGGGGACGGCCAAGATCCGCGCGAGCGAGGAGCGATCGAGGAAGTCGAGGCCCCGATCGGAGATCCGATTCTCCATCGTGAACGGGGCGTCGAAGCGTCCCGCCTGCACGATGACCCGGTCGGCTCCCGGAGGCAGCTCGACGGCCACGTAGTTGTCCACGCCGCGCAGCGAGGGCCGATTCGCGAGATTGACGGCCGCGTTGAAGCTGACCATGTCTCGCACGATGCCGGCCAGCTCGAGCCGCGCCCGATCGACGTGGGCGCCGCTGTTGGGAGCGTCGAGGTTGCTGGTTTGGAGCGAGCGTCCGTCGCCCTGGAGCAGACCACCAGGGAACACGACGAGCTCGTCTCCCGCCGTACGCGCGAAGAATCGATTCTCGCTGAGGCCGACGAAGTGATCCCACGGAAGATCCGTCGTCGGCTCCGCGGCGCGCCTCGACACGACGGTCATGCCGTCGGACTCGCTCGAAGGCGACGCGTCAGGCGGTGACGCAGGCTCGGGCGGCGACTCGACATCCGACTGCGACTGCGACTGCGACTGCGACTGCGACTGCGACACCGGCTCCGGCGCTGGCGTCGCAGTCGGCTGCGCCTGCCGCTCGTGTTGCGACGCCGGCGTCGGTTGCGGCGCTGATTTGGTGTGCGGCTTGACGACTACGGGCGCCGTCGCAGGCGTACCCGGGGTGACGGGCGCGGTCGACGGCGGCCACGACTCGACGGCGGACGCGCTGACGGCACAAAGACCGACGGCAATCGCTGAGACCCGCGCCAGCGCGCGAGCAAACAAATGATTTCGATGCACTCTCATTTCGGCAGCTGCGTATAGGAGCACACGCGCGGTCGGTTCCAACGCGTGTTCCGAAGATGGAACCCGACTTGACCGGAATGTTTCCTCGAGGTCACGGGATCGTCACGGCGCGAGACGGCCGACAACAGCGACCCAACGAAGGATCCGCAGATCGTCAAAGCGCGAGCGCGAGCCGACCGAGAACCTCTTGTTCTTGTTTTCCGCCGAGCCCATTCAACCAGGGCGTGACGCCGTCGAATCGGTTGAGGACGTAATTGACCGAGAGACGCGCGCGTCGCGTGAACCAGTAGCTTCCCCCCAACGTGTACGCCGTCAATTTGGTCTGCCCAGCCGACCCCACGCCGATGCCCGCGTTCGTCGCGTTGGCGTCCTCCGACAGCGTCTCTTCGATGTGATCGACGCGCGCCGAGATCATCACTCCTCCGCGCGCCCGCGCGTCGGCGAGATCGGCGTAGCGCACGGGCAGCTCGAGGCCCGGCGCGGCCACGGCTCCGAGCAGCCGATCACTTCCCAAGGCCCATCCCCAGATCTCCGCGTACCCCGCCCACCCCGAGAGGGTCATCGAGCCCACGTTCGAGGCTTGCCCCGCGTTGGGGTTTTCGAACGCCGCCAGCGGCTGCCGCTTCGCGATCCACTCGGCCCGAACCCCGAATCGGTGCGCTATCGGAGCGTTGAGCTCGAGCGCGCCCGCCTCGAGGCGGCTCTGCTGTCGCAACGCGAGCGGATCCATGCGCGCGGCCGTATTCCAAAAGACGATGGGCGTCAGGAAGGTGTAACCCCCTTGCGTCGCTTGCGCCTCGAACGCTTGGCCCGATCGATCGCCCGTCCACGCCGACGCGCCGACCGTGACGTCGCGAAGGATCTTCGGACCGCGAACCGAAAAAGGCGCGACCCATCCCCGCGCCATCACGTCGACCTGGCCGCTGACGCCCGCGACGGCGGGGCCTTCTCCATTGAGGATCGCGGCCGAGTAGTAGATGTTTCGCGCGGGGCTCATGCCGTGAACCATGATCCCTTGATCTTTGTTCTCGGGGATCGCGAACGCGTGCACGGCGGCGCTGCGATCGAAGAAGTCGAGGTACCGATCCGGCGTGCGGTTCTCGAGCGTGAAGGGGGCGTCGAACTGCCCGACCTGCACGATCGCGCGATCGCCCCACGGGGCGACGGCGACGTAGTTGTCGGCGTACCGCATGGAGAACGCGTAGGCGACGTCCGCCGACAGGTCGAAGTAAACCTTCGAGCCGACCCAGCCCGCGAGATCGACGCGGAAGCGATCGACCGAAAGCGTCTCACCGGTCTTGTACGGATCGGGTGTCCTCAGGGAGCTGCCGTCGATCTCGAGCCGCGCCGAAGGCAGCAGCGTGACCTCGTCGCCAGGCGTCCGCAAAAAGAACTGGCCATCGCGCGACCCGAGCTCGACATCGTTGCGGCGCGGGCCGCGAGCGCCGACGGCCACGAGGGCGGCATCGGGAGCCGAGACGGCCGTCGCGGCCTCGTTCGGAGGAGCGACCGCTTCGACGTCGACGGGCGGCTCTTCGGAAGCCTCCGCGGGAGAGGGCGGCGGAGGCACCTCGCGCGGAATCGGCACGACCTGCCGCGCGGGTGCGGCAGGCGGAACCCGGCTCGACGCCGCAGGCGCCGCTCCACTCACCGGCGCGGAGTCATCGAAGCCAGGCGCCGTCGAGGGCGGCCACGGCTCCGGATCGGCGGCGCGCGCGGGAGCCGCGAGGAGCGACGCACAGATCGCGACGACACCTGCGCGCGCGCGCATCGCTCTTCCACATCCCTGCATGGCAGGGGCGCATGTGAGCATACGGGCGGAACGTTCGGTCGGTCGCCGAGGACGAGTTCACCGACCTGTTTCACGCGGCTCACTCAACCGTTTCGCGAGCGGTGCGTCAGTCGCCGTCTCGACGATCCGCTTCGCCGAGCCACTTGCGCAGCGTTTTCGGATCGACGCCCAGCTTCTCGGCGGCTTGTCCACGATGGCCGCCCGTCTGGGCGACGGCCCACACGGCATAGCGGCGCTCGAGCTCGCGCATGGGCAGGATCTCGCCGCGAAACTCGGCGGGCTCGTGCGCGCCCGGCCGCGCCTCGAGAGGCAGGTCGGCGGCGCCGATCTCCTCGGCGCGCCCGAACAGCACGAGCTTCTCGACGGTGTTGGCGAGCTCGCGCACGTTGCCCGACCAAGCGCGCTGTCTCAGCGCCGCGAGCGCATCGGCCGACAAGCGGCGCACGGGCGATTGCGGGTAGCGCCCGCGGCTCTGCGCGAGGAAGTGCTCGACGAGCGCGGGAATGTCTTCGCGCCGGTCGCGCAGCGCGGGGATGACGATCGCGACGACGTCGAGGCGATACAGCAGGTCCTCGCGAAACCTCCCGGCGGCGACGGCCTCGTGGAGGTTGCGGTGGGTCGCGACGATGATGCGCACGTCGATGGGCCGCGCCTTCGTCGCGCCCACGGGCCGCACCTCGCCGCTCTCGAGCACGTGCAGCAGCTTCGCCTGCAGCCCCGGCGTCATCTCGGCGATCTCGTCGAGGAACAGCGTGCCGCCGTCGGCCTCGGCGAACAGGCCGGGACGATCGGCGGCCGCGCCCGTGAACGCACCTTTGACGTGGCCGAACAGCTCGCTCTCGAGCAGCGCCTCGGGCAGCGCCGCGCAGTTCACGGCGACGAACGGATTCGACGAGCGGCGGCTGTCGGTGTGCAGCGCGCGCGCGACGAGCCCCTTGCCCGTGCCCGTCTCGCCGAGGACGATCACGGGCGCGGGAGCGTCGGCGACGCGCTCGACGCGCTCGCGCACGGCCTGCATGCCCGCGCTCGCGCCCACGAGGCTCGCGACGCCGTAGCGCGCGCGCAGCGCCGTCTTCAGCGTCGAGGCCTCGCGGCGCACGCGCACCTCTTCGAGCGCGCGCGCGAGGAAGATCGCGAGCTCGTCCTGCTTGAAGGGCTTCGTCAGGTAGTGATAGGCGCCCTGGCGGATCGACTCGACGGCGGTGTCGATCGCCGAGAACGCCGTCATGACGATCACGGGACGTCCGGCGTCGAGGCGGCGCGAGGCGGCGAGCACCTCGAGCCCGTCGACGCTCGGCATGCGCAGATCGGTGACGACGGCGTCGAATTGCTGCGCGGCGAGCGCGACCGTCGCGTCACGCCCCGCGCCGACCGCGACGGCGTCGTAGCCGAGATCGAGGAGACCGTCGGCGATCGTGCGCGCCATCTCGAGGTTGTCGTCGACGACGAGGACGCGGTGCTTGCGGTCAGCCATGGGCGCTCGCTTCGGCGGGCGGCAAGCGGATCGAGGCGCGCGTGCCGCGGGGCGCGCGTGGCGCGAGCGCGAGCGTGCCCCGGTGGGACGCCACGATCTCGTGCGCGACGGCGAGCCCGAGGCCGTGCCCTTTTCCGCGCGGCTTCGTCGTGAAGAACGGCTCGAGCGCGCGCCCGACGTCGGCGGGCGAGATCCCGGAGCCCACGTCCTCGACGGCGATCTCGACGTCGCCGTCGAGCTGGCGCGCGCGCACCGTGACCTCGTCATCGGGCCGCGAGGCGTCGCACGCGTTGAGCAGCAGGTTGACGACGGCGTGCTCGAGGAGGCGCGGATCGCCGAGGACAACAGGCAGGTTCGCGTCGAGCTCGCTGCGGAGGCGCACGCGCGACTGGCCGAAGCGGTGCTCGGTGAGGCCCACGGCCTCGGCGATCACGCGCGCGGGCTCGATGCGCTCGGCTGAGGGCGCGTCGCCGCGCGCGAGGCCGAGCAAGCCGCCGATGACCTGCTTGATGCGATCGATCTGCGCGAGGATCGTCGCGACGCTCGCGCGGAGGCGATCGTCACCCTCGACCTTCGCGGCGACCTGCTCGGCGCGCGCCGCGATCACGCCGAGCGGCGTCGAGATCTCGTGCGCGACGCCCATGGCGAGCGTGCCCATGACGGCGGCGCGGCTCGCGCGCTCGAGGCGCTCGTCGCGGGCGCGGCGCAGCCCCTCGACGGCGAGCTCGCGCTCGAGCACGAGCTCCTTGCGTTGATTGCGCATCGCGAGACCGCCGAACGCCAACACGAGCCCCGCCGCCATGACGACGCTGAGCAGCGAGCGCCGGCGCGCCCAGAGCTCGCGGTCGCGCTCGCGCTCTGCCGTCGCGACGGCGACGATGTCCCACGCGCCCGCCGCGCCCCCGTCGACACGCGCGAGGCCCGCGAGTGCCGTTCGTCCCGGGAGGCCCAAGGCCGGCGCCTCGTCGCGCGGGATGCGCGCCGAGGGGAGCCCGCGCGCGAGCGCGTCGGCGATGGTGGGCGACGTCACGACGATGCCGCTCGTCGTGCGCAGGTGCGCGTCTCCGGCTCGGCGCGCGAGCAACACGAGCGCGCGCTCGCGCTCGACCGACCGCAAGGCCGCGAGCGCGACGTCCGTCTTCTCGCCGACGACGCGCGCCGAAAAGCTGGCGGCCAGGGAGCGCGCGAGCGTCGTCTGCTCGTCGGCGAAATCCTGCAAGGCCGCGTCCGATTCGCGGCGCGCGTCCCAGTACGACAGCGCCGCGATCGCGGCGACGATGAGCACCATCGCCCCCATGAGACGGATATTTCGGGCCGGCTTCCAGCTCACCAGGAGCTCATCCTCGCTCCTGCTCGTCGCAAAAAAAAGGGGCCGCGCGCGGACAGCGAGTCCGCGGCGGCCCTGTTCGAGACGAGCGAGTCTACTTGATCGGGAAGTACCCGACCTTGACGACGATCGCCTGACCGTCCTTCGAGAGGACCCAGTCCGTGAACGCCTTGATCTCCGCCGACGCCTTGGGGCGCAGGTAGAAGAACAGCGGACGCGACAGCGGGTACGTGCCGTCGTGGATCGTCGCGTCCGACGGCGCGACGCCGGCCGAGGTCGGCTCCTTCTTGACCTTCACGACCTTGATGCCCTTGGCGTAGGCGGCGCCGCCATAGCCGATGCTCGACTTGTCGCGCGCGACGGCGTTGACGACCGCCGCCGTGCCCGGCATGGCCTGCGCGCGTGGCGTGTAGTCCGCGTTCTGCAGCACGTGCTCCTTGAAGAACACGTACGTGCCCGAGCTGTTCTCGCGCGAGTACGGGATGATCTTGCCGGGCTTGCCGCCCACGTCCTTCCAGTCGGTGACCTTGCCCGTGTAGATGTCCTTGAGCTGCGCCATCGTCAGCTCGTTGATCGGGTTGGTTTCGTTCAGATAGACGGACAGGCCGTCCTTGGCGACGACGATCTCGACGGGCGGTCCACCGGCCTTGTCGGCGACCTGCTTCTTCTCGGCGTCCTTCATCGAACGCGAGGCCTCGCATACGTCGGTCGTGCCGTTGATGAGCGCGCTGATGCCCGTGCCCGAGCCGCCGCCCGTGACCTGGATCGTCGTGCCCTTGTGCTTGGCCATGTACTCCTCGGCCCAGCGCTGCCCGAGCACGACCATCGTGTCCGAGCCCTTGACGGTGATGGGAGCGGCTTCGGCGTGCGCGACGCCGCCCATCGCGAGGCAACCGACGAGCGCGCCAGCCGTGGCGAACGCCGTGCGGCGATTCATTTTCGTTTGCATGTTCATTGGTCCTTCTTCGTTTTTGTTCTTCGTCTTCGTTAGAGAGCGATCGCGAGGCGGAGCGAGAACTCCTGCTCGTTCTTGTTGTTCGCGATGCTCTTGATGAACGCCGTGTCGCCGCCGAAGTGGTTGATCGTGTAGTTGCCCATGGCGCGGAAGCGCTTCGACATCCAGTACGTCACGCCGAGCTGCCACGACGTGACCTTCGTCTCGCCGGCGCCGGCCAGCGGGGCCTTGAGCGTCGAGACCGGGCCCCCCATCTCGTCGGCCGTCATCTTCGCGTCGAGGAGCTCGAGGCGCGTCGCGATCATGACTCCCTGCTGCGGCGGCTTGACGCCGAACTTCTTGAGGCGCGTCGGCATCTGCATGCCGGGCTCGCCCACGATGCGGTCGTCGCCGAGGACCCAGCCCCAGGCCTCGAAGTACGTCGAGTAGCCCTTGAGGTGCAAGCCGGCGTAGCGGGCCTTCGTCGCGTCGAGGATCGACAGCGGCTGATCCTTGTGCACGTACTCCCAGCGCACGCCGACGATGTGCGAGATCGGGGCGTTGACCTCGAACGCGTACGAGTACTGGCGGCCCTGCTGGTTGAGCGTCCCGTTGCCGGTGCCGACCGCCAGCGTCGACGGGTTCGTCGTGAGGAAGGTGTAGCCGCCAGCCGTCGACATGTTCGTGAGGGGCTGGCCGGGGTCGTGGTTGCCCGTCCAGTACGAGCCGCCGACCGTGATGTCGTGCGCGGGGCCCGCGCCCATGAACGAAGCCGGCGCGATCCACGCGCGGCCCATGACGTCGAAGTTGTTGTCGACGTTCTTGAAGTTCTGACCGTCGCCGTTGAACACGCCGACCGAGTAGTAGTAGTTGCGGTCCGGGTTCGTGCCGTGAACCATCGCGCCCTGCTCTTTGTTGGTCGGGATGCCGAAGGCGCGGACGGTGAGCGAGCGCTCGATGAAGTCGAAGTACTTGTCGGACGTGCGGTTCTCGAGCGTGAACGGGGCGTCGAACTGGCCGACCTGGATGATGAAGCGATCCTCGCAGGGCGCGATCGCGACGAAGTCGTCGGTCGCGTTGATGTTGCTCTGCGAGGCGGGGATGCCGCCCGACGCCGCTGGCGGGGCCGACGCGAAGTCAGCGCCGATCTGGAAGAAGACGAACGAGCCCACCCAGCCCGCGAGCTCGAGGCGCGCGCGCTTGAGGATGAACGAGTCCTTGGGAACGCTGTTCGGCTGCGCGTCCTTAAACGCGTAGAAGTCGCTCTGCAGACGGCCGTTCGGGAACAGGATGAAGCTGTTGTCTGGCGAGCGCATGAACGCCGTGCCGTTGCTGAAGCCGGCGAGCGGCTCGTGGTCGACGGCGGGCTCGGGCATGGGCGACGGAGCGGGCGCCGCCATGGGCGCGGGGGCCGGCGCGGGCGCCGCGTCAGCGGGAGGGGCCGGCGGCGGCGCGTCGGTGGGAGGCGCCGCGGGCGCCGCGCCCGGATCGGCCGGGGGCATGGCGGGCGGGGCGTCCTGAGCGGCGGCCGGGCGCGAGCCAAGGATCGTACAGGCGAGCGCGCCGATGGTCATTGAAGTGCGCAGCGTTTTCCAGCCGCGGAAGATTCCTCGTGTTCCCATTTGATCGGTGTCCTTTTCGATGGTGGTCATCTGGCGCGGCATGTTGCCCAACCCATGTGACAAAAAAATGACATTCACGAAACGTTTCCTTGGTGACCCGCGGTGTACCGCGTTGTCACGTGGTTGTCACAAACCCGTCATGGCGTCGACATGCGCCCATGGTCTCTTTCACCGGCTGTGATGAATCGCGAGACCGCCTTGCCGATGCCGGGCGAGAGACGAAAGCAGAGCAAGACGACGGGCCGCTTCTCGACGACGCGCCCGCCCCGCCTCGAGCTCTCGCCCGCGCCCAAGTGGCACGCGGTCGTCGAGTGGAGCCTGCGCATCTTCGCGGCGAGCGCCGTGCTCGCGATCGCGCTCATTTTGATCTTCATCGCGAAGGAGGCGGCGCCGCTGCTCTACGACGGCGCGATCCGCCACGAGGTCACGCTCGCGAAGATGTGGTTCTCGCAGCTGTGGCCCGGCTACGACGAGGCGGCGTCGATCTGGCAGCCCGTCGCGGAGATCCCGAAGTTCGGCATCCTGCCGCTCATCATCGGCACGCTCAAGGTCACGATCGTCTCGATGTCGGTCGGCGTGCCGCTCGGCGTGGGCTCGGCGCTCTACGTCTCGCAGTACGCGCGGCCGCGCACGCGCGAGATCGTCAAGCCGCTCATCGAGCTGCTCGCGGGCATCCCGTCGGTCGTGCTCGGCTTCTTCGCGCTCATCGTCATGGCGACGTGGTTCCAGAACCTGTTCGGCTTCGACTCGCGCCTCAACGCGATCGTGTCGGGCGTCGCGCTGTCGTTCGCCGTGATCCCCGTGATCTTCACGCTGTCGGAGGAGGCGTTCCGCGCCGTGCCGCGCAGCTACGTCGAAGCCTCGACGGCGCTCGGCGCCGCGCGCTGGCAGACGATCACGCGCGTGCTGCTGCCGGCCGCCTCGCCCGGCATCGCCGCGGGCGTCGCGCTCGGCCTCGGACGCGCCATCGGCGAGACGATGATCGTGCTCATGGCTTCGGGCAACGCCGCTATTGTCTCGGGCAACTTCGCCGACTCCGTGCGCACGCTGTCGGCGACGATCGCGGCCGAACTGGCCGAGGTCGTGTTCGGCGGGGCGCACTACACGGTCCTCTTTTATCTCGGCACGATGTTGTTCCTCGCGACGTTTTGCATCAACACCGTCGGTGACTGGACGATCCGGCGCATGAAGGCGAAGCTCGGGGGCGGGGCGTGAGCGTCGCAGCACCGGCGCCGTCGGGTCGCCGCACGAGCGCTCACCGCGTGTTCGTGCGCACCGTGAGCAACCGCTTCGGCGACGCCGCCATGGCGCTGTCGTCGGGGTTCGCGACGATCGTCGTGCTCGCGATCCTCACGATCATCCTCGCGGACGTCATCCGCAACGGCGCCTCGCACCTGTCGGTGGCGTTCCTCACGCAGGCGCCGCGCGAGGGCATGACGGCGGGTGGGATCTTCCCCGCGATCGTGGGCATGGTCGAGATGGTCTTCCTCATGACGATCGCGGGCGTGCCCGTTGGCGTCGCGACGGCGATCTACCTGCACGAGTACGCGTCGCCCCAGTCGCGCCTCACGCGGCTCATCCGCATCGCCGTCGCGAACCTCGCGGGCGTGCCGTCGATCGTCTTCGGCCTCTTCGGCCTGGGCTTCTTCGTCCAGTTCCTGGGCGCCGGCATCGACAAGGTGTTCTTCGGGGGCCAGAAGGTCTTCGGCCAGCCCGCGCTCATCTGGGCGGCGCTCACGATGGCCGTGCTCACGTTGCCAGTGGTGATCGTCGCCACCGAGGAGGCGCTGCGCGCCGTGCCGCGCGAGCTGCGCGAGGCGTCGCTCGCGCTCGGCGCCACGAAGTTCCAGACCGTCATCCACGTCGTCGTGCCGCAGGCGTCGGCCGGCATCCTCACGGGTATGATCCTCGCCGTGTCGCGCGGCGCGGGCGAGGTGGCGCCCATCCTGTTCACGGGCGCGGCCTACTTCCTGCCGCAGCTGCCGCGGGGCCTGTCGTCGCAGTTCATGTCGCCCAGCTATCACGTCTACGTGCTCGCGACGCAGTCGCCCGACGTCGACGCGACGAAGCCCATCCTTTACACGACGGTGCTCGTGCTGCTCGCGCTCACC
>DATAZS010000253.1:0-2500 GCA_036271915.1 Polyangia bacterium | reverse complement strand
ATCGCGAAAGATGGTGACGGAACGCCACGGATCAAGCCCGCTCACTTCTTGAGGCGGTAACCGGTCTTGAAGATCCATGCGATGACGGCGATGAGCGCCAGCAGGAACACGCTCGTCATCGCGAGGCTCGTGGCGACCGAGACGTCGGCGACGCCGTAGAAGCTCCAGCGGAAGCCGCTGATGAGATAGACGACGGGGTTGAAGAGCGCGACGGCGCGCCAGGTGGGGGGCAGCATATCGATCGAGTAGAAGGCGCCGCCCAGGAACGTGAGGGGCGTGATGATGAGCGCGGGGATGAACTGCAGCTGCTCGAACCCCTTGGCCCAGATGCCGATGACGAAGCCAAACAGGCTGAACGCCGTCGACGTCAGCAGCAGGAACGCGATCATCGTCGCGGGGTGGTGGATCTGCACGGGCACGAAGAACGAGGCCGTGCCGAGGATGATGAGGCCGAGCAGGATCGACTTCGTGACGGCGGCGCCCACGTAGCCGATGATCATCTCGAAGAACGACACGGGCGCCGACAGCAGCTCGTAGATCGTGCCCGTGAACTTCGGGAAGTAGATGCCGAACGAGGCGTTCGAGATGCTGGTCGTGAAGAGCGACAGCATGATGAGCCCGGGCACGATGAAGGCGCCGTAGGACACGCCGCCCACGCTCGACATGCGCGCGCCGATGGCCGAGCCGAACACGACGAAGTACAGCGACGTCGAGATCACGGGCGTGACGACGCTCTGGAGCAGCGTGCGCGTGAAGCGCGCCATCTCGAAGCGGTAGATGGCCCACACGCCGCGGTGATTGAACGCGGGAGAGTTCACGAGGCCGCTCCGGATTTTTCGTGGACGAGGTTCACGAAGATGTCCTCGAGCGAGCTCTGGCGGGTCTGTAGATCCTTGAACGCGACGCCGAGGTCACCGAGCCTGCGCAGGAGGCCCGGGATGTCGGCGCGCCCGTCGCGCGCGTCGAACGCATACTCGAGCTGGTTGCCCTGCGCCTTGAGCGTGAGCGGCCACGCCGCGAGCGCCTCGGGCAGCGTCGCCATCGGCTCCTGCAGCGTGAGCGTGAGCTGGCGCTTGCCGAGCTTCTGCATGAGCGTCGTCTTCTCCTCTGTGAGGATGAGCTCGCCCTTCGCGATGATGCCGATCCGATCCGCCATTTCTTCGGCCTCGTCGATGTAGTGGGTCGTGAGGATGATCGTGACGCCGCTCTCACGCAAGCGCCGCACGAGCGCCCACATCTCGCGGCGCAGCTCGACGTCGACGCCCGCCGTCGGCTCGTCGAGGAACAGGATGTCGGGCTCGTGCGACAGCGCCTTCGCGATCATCACGCGCCGCTTCATGCCGCCCGACAACGTCATGATGCGATCGTTGCGCTTGTCCCACAGCGACAGCTCGCGCAACACCTTCTCGATGTGCGCCGGATTGCGCGGGCGCCCGAACAGGCCGCGCGAGAACGTCGCGGTCGCCCACGGCGTCTCGAAGGCGTCGGTCGTGAGCTCCTGCGGCACGAGGCCGATCTTCGACCGCGCCGCGCGAGAGTCGCGCACGATGTCGTGTCCGTCGGCGATCACGCGGCCCGTCGTCGGCGTGACGATGCCGCAGATGATGCTGATGAGCGTCGTCTTCCCGGCGCCGTTCGGGCCCAGCAGCGCGAAGATCTCGCCCTTGCCGATCTCGAGGTTGACGGTCTTGAGCGCGGGTGGTTTGCCCGGCGCGTAGGTCTTCGACAGATCGGTGATCGAGATGATGGGCTTCAAGGCGCCGGATGATAGCGCACAGGTCCACCCCGCGAGCCGGCGCCCGCGCGTCGGCTCGCGCTGCTACTTCCGGATGACGTAGTCGTCGCCCGTGAGGCTGCTGCGCGCGAGGAACTGGCCGTGCGCGTCCTCGATCCAGACATCGAGGCGCGCCGTGCCGGCGCCGATGCGCGGCAGCGCGCCGAGATCGGTCGCCTTGATGACGCCGTCGGCCGGGATGTCGACGGTGACGCTGCGGACGACGGGCTTGCTGCCGCTCCTCGGGTCCGTGAGCTTCCACTTCACATTGGCCTTCGGGACGGGCTGCAAGAAATCGTTGACGACCCACAGCGAGATCGGTCCGTCGGCCTTGTGGATGTCGTACTCGATGCTGGGCAGCAAGCGCTGCATCGAATCGCGCAGCGTCGCGTACGCGAGCTTGGGCCTCCGGTAGTAGTCGACGACGCTCCACGTGATCGACGGCCAGTCGTCGACGAACATGAACTGATACAGCCCCGTCGTCTTCGTCCACTTCGCGCGGCGGAAGACCTCGGTCTGGAAGCGGATGAGGTTCGCCTGGTAGCGCTGCGACGACGAGATGAACTCGGCCAGCGTCTTGCCCTGCTTGACCTTCGCGAGGTTGAAGCTCTGGTCGGGCTGAAAATCGGCGTACTTCCACTTCTCCCAGTCGAGCGGCGTGTCGGGCCACAGCGCCTGGTCGTCGAACATCGCCTTCAACGTGTCGGCGCCGGGCAGGCCCTGGGC
>DATAZS010000252.1:0-1552 GCA_036271915.1 Polyangia bacterium | reverse complement strand
GCTCGAGCACGGCGAAGCCGCCCACGAGCTCCTTCGACTCCGAGAACGGCCCGTCGACGACGCGCAGATCGTTGTTGGTGAACGTGAGGCGCTTCGCCTTCGCGCTCGGCTGCAGGTGCGTCGCGCGCACGAGCACGCCCGCCTTCGTCATCTCCGTCTGCAGGCGCGTGAGGTCGGCCTTCTGCTTCGTCGTGCGCGCGGCGCGCTCGTCGGCCTTCTCGATCAGCAGGAGCTGCAGCGGCGGATTCTCCGGCGCGGGCATGAGGCCGATGTCCCACGGCTCGTTCACCTTGCCGAGCTCGATCTCACCCGTGCCGAGGATCTTGCCGTAGCGCTCGGCCCAGCCGATGCCCTCTTCGCGCGTCGCGACCTTGAGCAGCAGCATCGCGGCGGGCAGCTCGTGCTCGCCGCGATACGGCCCGTGCTTCACCGTGCACTGCCCGTCGCGGAAGGTGAGGCGCGTGCGCGTCTTGCTGGCGGCGAGGCCCGCGCCGTCGAGCAAGCGCCCCGCCTGCGCGTACTCGCCGATGAACGCGCCCATCTGCTGGACCAGCTCCATCGGCGGCGCCTGTCCCGCCTCGGTCTTCGCGTCGTTCTTGTGCATGATCATGAAGCGCATCGTCGTCTCCTACCGGATTCGGAGTGGTCGGGCCAGCCCCACGCGGGCCTCTGCCGACACGACGACGGGACGACACGACGGTCGACACGGCGGCCGATCTTTTTTCAAGTGCTCGAAATGACGCCGATTAAATCGGCGTCACCGCGGCGGGCGCACGAGGCGCTGCGCGCGCTACTGCTGGTTGAAGACGTACTTACAGAGCGGGATCCAGCCGTTCACCGGGTTGTCGTTGCAGAACACGGTGTGGCCGCCCGGCGTGATGCCGCCGTTGCCGCCGACCAATGAGAACAGGTGCTGGTCGGACGTGTACGACGACGGCATGCCGCTCGGCAGGACGTTGGTGACCGTGCCGGGCCAGCTCGCCTTCATGGCGTTCACGAGGATCTGGTCCATCTGGGTCGGCCACGCCGAGTCCTGGCCCACGAGATCGTATTTGTCGGTCTCGGGCGTCGCCGACGGGTCCGTCATCCAGGTGGCGTTCGGCCAGCCTTCGTCGACGGGGCCCGACGTGCAGACGACGCGGCCGAAGTGAACGTAGGTCGAGACCATGGCCCACGTCTGCGAACCCCACGAGTAACCGACGACCCAGACGTCCGTCGTGCGCAGCGTGCCGTCGGTGTTGAGGAAGTAGCCCCAGTCGCCGCCCGGATCGTTCGTCATGCCGTATTGGATCGCGGCCAGCGTCTCGGCGAGCATGCTCTTGCCGGCCGCGACGGTGTTCCAGGTCACGCGGCCCTTGCCGTCCCACAAATCCACGCGCGCGTCGCCGACCTGCCGGTTGGCCTCGGGCGTGTTCATGCCCTTGAACGACCCGGGAACGCTGCTGCCCGTGAGGTTCGTCTGCGTCGCGGGCATGAAGATGTGGAAGCCGTATTGGTGAACGAAGGCGTCGATGCCACCGCTGCCCGGACCGCCGCCGATGCCGCCCAGGAA
>DATAZS010000251.1:0-3795 GCA_036271915.1 Polyangia bacterium | reverse complement strand
GTTGCGGTGCTGCCGCCGCCGCCCGACGCCGCGCCCTCCGTCGCGGCGCCCGCGCCCGCGCCCGACTCGAACGCGGCGCCGCAGCCGTTCCCCCCCGCGACGACCGCGACGACCGCGACGACGAACGAGAGCGAGCAGACGGTCAAGCGTGGAGTGAAGCGAAGGAGGCGCATCTCAGACCTTGTTGTAGTCGGTGTTCTCGAGCAGGATGACGTTCGTCTTCGAACGGGTCTCGCCGACGCTCGTCACGTACACGGCAGGCTTGTCCTGGACGGGGCAGACCTTCTCGCACGCGCCGCAGCCGATGCAGAGCGACGGATCGACGTGCGGCCGCTGCACGTCGATCATCTCCAGCGGACGGTCGCCCTGGGCGACGGATGCCTTGTCTTTGTCCTTGTCCTTGAAGACGGGCAGCCGCTTCGGCACCTTCGCCTCTTCTACCCAGATCGCCTTGGGCGACGTCGGGCAGAACTCCTCGCACACGATGCACGGCGTGCTCATCGACCACGGGAGGCACCGACCGATGTCGTAGAACGCGGTGCCGATGGAGATGGGCTTCTGGCCGACGCCGAGCTTCTGCTCCTCGGTGATCTTCTGGATCGCGCCCGTGGGACACACCTGCCCGCAGAGGACGCAGGAAGGCTCGCAGTAGCCGATGCGCGGGATGAGGATGGGCGTCCACATCCCCTCCACGCCTGCCTCGAAGAAGGCCGGGTGAAGGGCGTTGTTCGGGCACACCTTCATGCACTCGGCGCAGCGGATGCAGCGCTCGAGGAACTCCTTCTCGGCGACGGCGCCGGGCGGCCGGATGACGCGGTGATCGTAGTTCGCGTCGATGACGTCGGCGACGCGGCTCACCGGCACGATGGCGGCGCCCGCGGCGGCTGCGGCGATGGCGGTGCGACGCCCCGTGTCCGGCTTGGTGACGGCGCTCTGCCTGCCAGGCAGGAAGCGGAACTTGATGACGTCCTCCGGACAGGCCGTCTCGCAGTTCATGCACATGTGGCACTCGTCTTGTCGCCATTTCACGCCGCCCTGCGGCGAGTCGGCGCCCTGGCAGTGGACGAGGCACAGGTTGCAGTCGGTGCACTTCGCGTGATCCTTCTCCATCCCGAAGAGGGCGAAGCGCGAGAACACGCCGAGCAGCGCGCCGAGCGGGCAGAGCACGCGGCACCAGAAGCGCGGCACGAAGCGGTTCATGAACAGGATGGCGATCAGCAAGACACCGATGAGCCACGTCTGGTGAAAATAGAACTGCTTCGGCTGCCACACGGTCCCGGCGAGGAAGTCCTGCGCGCCGTCTGCCGTGGAGGCGACCGCGCGCACGCCCGTCGCGCCGGCGAGGTAGCTCGTGCCCGAAGCGAGGTATTGCATCGCCGGGATCACCGCGAGGCCGATGGCGCGCACGGCGATGCAGATCGGATCGAACAGCCCCCCGATCGCGCTCCCCGCGACGCCCGCCGCGAGGAAGGCATAGAGGAGGTAGTACTTCGCGCGCTGCCGCGTGTGCGTCTTGTTCGCCTCGACGCGCTTGTTCCCCTTGCCGTAGCGCGACGGGAGGATCCAGCCGAAGAAGTGGTGCAGCGTGCCGAAGGGGCAGATCCAGCCGCAGAACACGCGGCCGAACACGAGCGTCAGCGCGACGAGGCCGACCGACCACGCGAGCCCTCGATAGACGGTGTGCGTCGAGAGCAGCGTCATCGCCGCGACGAACGGGTCCGCGAGCAGGAACCCCTCGACCGGGAGCGGCAGGCGGACGCGCGCGTCGCTCGACGCGAACGAGCCGCGGTACGCCGTCTGGAAGAGGAACCAACAAAACAGCGCGAGGAACCCCACCTGCGACGCGCGGCGCGCCCACACGAGGCCGCGCACCACCGGCCGCGCGGGCAGGCCGCTGCCTGCGCGCCTCTTCGGTGAAGCGACGCGGCGGAGGGTCGCCGCGAGCGACGCGCGCCACAGGGCGGCGGCCATCAGACCTCGAGCCGCCGCAGATCGCGCCATTTCATCGTGCCGAGGCCGCGCGCGTGGCCCATGCCGATGTAGGGGATCTCGTCGGCCGTGCGACCGATGAGCTCGCAGCCGAACGCGTCGGCCGCGACCTGATCGGTCGACGCGATCACCGTGCGCATCTCCTTCGCGTCGGCCACGTTGCCGCCCTGGGGGCCGTTGCGCATGAGCACGCGGTTCGCGTCGACGATGGTGAGCGTCGGCTGGATGAACTGCGCGAGGTCGGCGATCGAGACGTCGATGTTCTGGTGCAGTCGATTGCGCCGGCCGCCGAGCGAGCCGTACCAGTTCTTCATCGCCGCCGTGTACCGGGCGAGGTTGTGGTGCTTCGCGATGGGCGCGTTGATGATCTTGTCGGCCTCGACGAGCGGCGTGTAGACGGGCCAGTCGTCGAGCACCTCGCCCTTGAGCCGCATGCCGCGGAAGCGGTGCTCGGCCGGGATGATCACGTCGGCCCCCGCGTCGTACGCGGCCTTCCAGATGCCCGAGCGCGTGAAGCAGCGGTTCGGCTCGTTGCACGACGCGTCGGTCACGACGACCTTCTTCGCGCCCGCGTCGAGCACGAGCCGCACGATCTCCGCGACGACGAGCGGGTTCGTGTTCGCCGCGTGGATGGGCGTGCGGTCCCAGCCGATGTTCGGCTTGACCACCACGACGTCACCGCGCGAGATGAAGCGCCTCATGCCGCCGAGCGCGTCGACCGCCTTCTTGACGAGCGCGGCGGGCGCGTCGTTCCGCGCGACGACGAGCTCGGGCAGATCGGCGCTCTGCGCGTGCAGGCGAAAATCACGGGTCTGCGGGGCGCTCGCGTCGGCGCTCGCGCCAGGGTGCCCGGCGTCGTAGCGGAGCTTCACCACGGCGCCCGCGCCGCCGAGCACGAGCCCGGCGCCCGCGAGCCGCGTCAACATCTCGCGCCGCGAAATCATGCGGATTCAGCTCTAGCACCGCCGCCGCGCCGCCGAACGTTTTCTGGCCCGCTACGGATCCCGGAAGCCCTCGGCGGGGCGGAGGCGCGCGGCCGAGAGGCTCGGCCAGAGCGTCGCGAGCATGCAGATCACGATGGCGATGACGCCGGTGAGCGCGAACTCCTGCCACCGCACCATCACGGGCAAGCGTGAGATGAAGTACACCTTCGGATCGAGCGGGAAGCCGTAGACCAGCAGCCCCTTGCACACGGCGAGGCCGAGCAGGAGGCCGATGGTCGTGCCGACGCCCCCGATGAAGCCGCCCTGGTAGAGGAACACGCGGAGGATCGCGAAGTCGGTCGCGCCCATCGCCTTGAGGACGCTCACCTCTTTGCGCTTCTCGAGCACGACCATCGTCAGCGTCGCGATGACGGTGAACGCGGCGACGAGGATGATCAGCGCGAGCACGCCGCTCATCAGGATCTGCTGGATCTTGAGCGCGGTGAAGAGGCCGCGGTTCAGCTCCTCCCAGTCCATCGTGTGGTAGAGGCCGCTCGCGAGCATCTCGGAGATCTGCTCGCGGATCGCGCTCGCGTTGTCGATGTCGTCGACCTTCATCTCGACGCCGGTGACGGTGTCGCCCTGGTCGTAGAACGCCTGCGCCTCGTAGAGATCCGTGTAGACGAGCTTCGAGTCGTACTGATCGAAGCCCTGCTCGAACACGGCGATGACGCGGAAGCGCTTCGCGACCGGCGGCTTGATCTCACCGCCCGAGTACGAGAAGCCGATCGTGGGCGACGTCACGTTCACGCAGTCGCCGATCTTCAAATCGAGCGTCTTCGCGAGCGTCACACCGACGACGATGCCCGGCATCTTGGAGATC
>DATAZS010000250.1:0-6621 GCA_036271915.1 Polyangia bacterium | reverse complement strand
GCCCCCGCGACGCTTCGAGGAAGCGGGCGTCGTCACGAACGTGCCGCTCGACACTTCTTGGATCGACACCATTCGCCGCGCCTCGGCGCGAATCATGTCGCTGACGTCGACGCCGAACGACCGCCGACCTGAGACCGCCGGGGGCGGGGAGCACGGCGTGCGCCGCGACGTCGACATCACGGGCGCGCTCGAGCTCATGCGGCAGGAGCGCTACGTCGAGGCGCGCGCGTTTCTCGCGGACTTGCCGCCGGAGTCGGCGGGCGATCCGGACGTCCTGCTGCTGCATGCCGTCCTGCTGACACACGGAGGAGATCTCGTGGCGGCCGAAGCGCGCTCCCGAGAGGTGCTGGCGATCGACGAGCTCAGCGCGGGCGCGAACTACCTCGTCGCGCTGTGCCGCGAGGACGCGGGAGATCGAGGCGCTGCGACCGAACATGATCGGATCGCGGCGTATCTGGACCCGACCTTCGCGATGCCTCGCTTGCACCTCGGCCTGCTCGCGCGCCGCGGCGGTGACCACGCCGCCGCGCGCGCGGAGTTCGATGAAGCGCTGAGGCTGCTCGAGCGAGAAGACGCCTCGCGGTTGCTGCTCTACGGCGGTGGCTTCGGGCGTGTTGGGTTGCTCGAGCTCTGTCGCGCGGAGCTTCGAGCTTGTGGAGTCGCGTCGTGAGCGCGGTGCGCCCATTGGTCGACGCCGCTGTCCTGCGACGGGAGTTCGACGCCTCCTTCGCCGCGCCCGCGCGCGCTGCGGCCGAGGCGACGGAGGATCTGCTGGCTCTGCGCGTAGCGGGAGACAAATACGTCGTACGGCTCGCCGAGGTCACGGGATTGTTCGCCGATCGCGTGCTTGCGCCGTTGCCGTCCGCCGTCCCCGAGTTCTTGGGCGTCATCAGCCTGCGCGGCGTCGTGATCCCGGCGTGGAGCCTCGGCGCTCTTTTGGGCTACGGTTCCGACCGGGACGCGATGCGCTGGGCGATCCTGGTCGGACATCGCGGCGAGGAGCAGCGGTTTGCGCTGCTCTTCGCGCGCTTCGAGGGGCATCTCCGCGTGCCGCGCGTCGACCTCGCCTCGCGCGCGCCGGAGGGAGATCGCGCGCCCCGCGCGCATGTCCGGCACTCCGTCCGCGTGAGCGACACCTGGTGCGGTGTGCTCGCGCTCGACACCATCGCGGGCGAGATCGAGCGACGACTCGGGCTTGGCGCCGGAAATGAAGCTGTCAAAACGCCTTAAGGGGGACGACACGATGTGGACGTTCGGAAAAAAGCTGGCGGTTGGGTTCTCGATCTCGCTGCTCCTGCTCATTGCGATCGGAGCCGTTTCGTACCGAACCGTGGACGCGCTCACGCGCACGAGCTACCTCGTGACCCACACGCACGCCGTGCTCGAGCACATTGAACGCGTCTTCGGGCTGCTCAGGGACGCGGAGACGGGACAGCGGGGCTTCGTCATCACGGGGGACGAAGCCTTCCTCGAGCCCCATACGAACGCCCTCGGCGAGATCCCGAAGGTGCTCAAGGAGCTGCGCGAGCTGGCGGCCGACAACCCCAATCAGCAGAAGCGCCTCGACGACGTCGAAGCGCTCGCTGCGAGGAAGCTGGGGGAGCTCAAGAAGACGATTGAAACGCGGCGCACGGCCGGTTTCGAGTCGACGCAGAAGATCATTCAAGCCGGCGAGGGCAAGCGCACCATGGACGAGATCCGTCGGACCCTCGGTGAGATGGATCGAGAGGAGCGAGAGCTGCTCCGTCAGCGCGCCGACGAGGTCGAGGCGGCGTCGAGCGCGGCGCGTTCGACAATCTTGCTGGGGACGTTGCTCTGCCTGCTGCTCACGTCTGTCATTGGGTTCGTCCTCGTGCGCACGCTCACCAGTCAGATCGGATCGGCGGTCAGCCACGTACAAAGCTCGTCTGCCGAGTTGCAGGCGGCCGCGAACCAGCAGGTCGCCGGCGCGAAGGAACAGGCCACGGCGATGAGCGAGATCACGACGACGATCAGCGAGCTGCTCGCGACGTCCCGGCAGATTGCCGAGAGCGCTCAGCGCGTCGCGCGGATCTCGGGCGAGACGGCATCCGCCGCGAGGCACGGGGACGATACGGTGCGAAAGACGCAGGAGTCCGTCGGCACCATCAAGCGTCAGGTCGACGTGATCGTCGACCACATGGTCGATCTCGGGAAGAAGTCGCAGCAGATCGGCGGGATCCTCGAGATCATCAACGAGATGGCCGAACAGACGAACATCTTGGCCATCAACGCGACGATAGAGGCGGTGGGGGCGGGCGAGGTCGGACGGCGCTTCGCCGTCGTCGCGGATGAGATACGCAAGCTGGCCGATCGCGTCGCGGGGTCGACGAAGGAGATTCGCGAGCTGGTCGACGACATCAGAGCGGCGGTCAATACGACCGTCATGGCGACGGAGGGCGGTTCGAAGGCGGTCGACGCGGGGCAACGCCAGTTCGGTGAGGTCGCGACGTCATTCAAGCAGATCAACGGGCTCGTGGGGACGACCAGCGAGGCGGCGCGCGAGATCGAGCTGTCGACGAAGCAGCAGGCGTCGGCCGTGGAGCAGGTCACGCTCGCGGTGGCCAACGTGTCGCAAGCGGCGAAGGAGACGGAGGCGAGCTCGGCACAGACCTTTCAAACTTCGTCCGAGCTCACGAACTTGTCGAGGAATCTGTCGCGGCTCGTTCAGCCGCAAGCGCACGCCTGAAGAGGAGGACGCGGCCTTTGGCACGAGATCCCTACGAGTACTTTCGGATCGAAGCCCGGGAGATCCTGGACGGGCTCGGTCGCGGCGTGCTCGAGCTCGAGAAGGGCGCGACGCCCGAGGTCACGGCGAGGCTGCTCCGGCTCGCCCACACGCTGAAGGGCGCGGCGCGCGTCGTGCGTCAGCCACGGATCGCCGAGCATGCTCACGCGATCGAGGAGGCGCTCGCGCCCCTTCGCGATTCGGGCGAGGCGGTGGGGCGCGACCTCGTCGACCGACTGTTGGCGCTGACCGATGCGATCGCGGCGGGGCTCGCGGCGCTCGACGCGCCGCCGGCGGCGCCGTCCGCGTCGTCGCACCCGAAGACGTCGTCGGTCGACGAGCCGCCGCGGCCCGCGCGCGTCGACGCGGCCGAGCTGGATGCTCTGCTCGACGGCATGACCGAGGTCGGAGTTCAGCTGCACGTTCTGCGGCGTGGTGCCGACGCCGTCCAGCAGGTTCGCCGTGTGACGGAGACCCTCGTCGAACACCTGGCGCTGCGCCCGGGTGGCGAGAGCGCGCCGATGTCACCCGCGAAGTTGCGTGCGCTGGCGGACGAGCTGCGCGGCCTCGTCGCAGGTGCCGAGAGACAGTTGAGCGGCGCCGTCGAGCACACGGATCGCGAGCTGCGCGAGGCACGCGACGCCGCCGAGCGTTTGCGCCTCGTTCCCGCGAGCGTGCTCTTCACGCCGCTCGAGCGGGTCGCGAGGGACACCGCGCCGTCGCTCGGCAAGGAGGCCGTCTTCGTCGCGCACGGCGGTGACACGCGGCTCGAGGCGTCGGTCCTCGGCGTCGTGCAGGGCGCGCTCATTCAGCTGGTCCGCAACGCGATCGCGCACGGCATCGAGACGACGGCGGATCGCTCGCGCGTTGGCAAGCCGCTTGAAGGACGCGTCGAGATCGCGGTCACGCGTCGGGGGAATCGGGTGGCCTTTTCGTGCCGCGACGACGGCCGCGGCATCGATCTCGACGCGGTCCGGGGTGCGGCGGCACGTCGAGGGCTGCTGCCCGAGGACGGCGCACGAAGGGCCGGCGTCGATGTGTTGGGCCTCTTGCTGAAGGGTGGTTTGACGACGGCGGCCGCGGTCACGCAAGCCGCCGGACGCGGCATCGGCCTCGACGTCGTGCGCGAGGTAGCCGCGCGTCTCGGCGGCGAAGTCACGGCGGAGACCGAAGCTGGACGCGGAACCGTCGTCACGCTCGTCGTCCCGTTGTCATTGTCGGCGCTCGATGCGCTGCTCGTCGAATCTGACGGCGTGTCGGCGGCCATCCCGCTCAGCGCCGTGCGCCAGGCCATTCGTCTGATCCCTGGCGACATCGCGAGGACGCCCGAGGGAGAGTCCGTCGTTCACGAGGGCAAGATGATCCCCTTCGTTCCGCTTTGGCGCTCGCTGGGACAGAAGGCGCGCGGGGCGCAAGCCGATGGGCGGCGCTCCGCGGTCGTCATCGAGGGGAGCAACGGCGTGTGCGCCGCCGTGGGGATCGGTCGCCTTCGCGGCATCGCTAACATCGTCGTGAGGCCGCTGCCCGGGATGACGCCCGTCGTGTCGATCGTCGCAGGCGCGGCGCTCGACGCCGACGGGAAGCCGCGGCTCGTCCTGGATCCGGCCGGCCTCGCCAGCGATGCGCTCGGGCGCGCGCGGCTCGATCAGCCGCAGGAGGCAGAGGCGCCCGCCGTCGTGCTCGTCATCGACGACTCGCTGACGACGCGCATGATGGAGAGGAGCATCCTCGAGTCAGCGGGTTACGAGGTGGAGCTCGCGACCTCTGCCGAGGAGGGCATGGCGAAGGCGCGCGCGCGGCGCTACGACCTCTTCCTCGTCGACGTCGAAATGCCGGGCATGGACGGTTTCACCTTCGTCGAGCGGACGCGCGCCGAGCCAGGCCTGAGAGACGTGCCCGCCATCCTCGTCACCTCCCGCGGCGCGCCCGAGGATCGTCGGCGCGGCATGGAAGCGGGCGCGAGTGGCTACATCGTCAAGGGAGACTTCGATCAGAACGCGCTCCTGGCGACGATCCATCGGCTGGTGGGACGATGATCCGCGTCTTGGTCGTCGAGGACTCACGCACCGTGCGTGAGCGCCTCGTCGACGTGCTCAGGAGTGACCCTGAGCTCGAGGTCGTCGGTGAGGCACAGGACGGCAAGCAAGCCATCGAGCGTTGCCAGTCGCTGCGGCCCGACGTCATCACGATGGACATGATGTTGCCGGTGATGACGGGCCTCGCGGCCACCGAATACATCATGGCGCACTTTCCGACGCCGATCCTGATCGTCTCGTCGTCGACGAATCGGGGCGAGCTGTTCCGTACCTACGAGGCGTTGGCGGCCGGCGCGGTCGATGTCCTCGAGAAGCCGGGCGGCGACGAGCCCGAGGGTCAATGGGAGACGAACTATCTCTCCACGTTGAAGTTGGTCTCCCGAATCAGGGTCATCACACACCTGCGCGGGCGGAGTCGGATGCGTGCGCCGCAATTGCTGGCGTCGCCGTCCGCGGACGGCGAGCGAACGTGCGCCGTCGTCGGCATCGGGGCATCGACGGGCGGCCCCGGAGCGCTCGTCGAGGTGCTGCAGAAGTTGCCTTCCCAGTTCTCGCTTCCCGTGCTGCTCGTCCTCCACATTGGCGAGCCTTTCGGTCGCTCCTTCGCGGAGTGGCTGCAGGGACAGATCGGGCGCTCTGTCGCGTATGCCGTGGACGGCGAAGTCATCGCCGCGGCGAAGGGGCGCGTGCTCATGGCGCCACCTGACTATCATCTCGCTGTCAGGGGCGGCGTCGCGCGGCTCACGAGCGATCCGGAGCGCCACTCTTGTCGGCCTTCCGTCGATGTCCTGTTCGAGTCCCTCGCGATCGAGGCAGGCGCGTCGACCGCGGCCTGCTTGCTCACCGGCATGGGACGTGACGGCGCCACGGGGTTGCTCGCGATTCACCGCGCGGGCGGGCTGACGATCGCGCAGGACGAGGCCACCTCGGTGGTCTGGGGCATGCCGCGTGAAGCCGCTCTTCTCGGAGCGGCGACGCACGTGTTGCCGTTGCCGGACATCGGTCCGTTCATCGCGACCCTTCAGCCGCGCCCCACGGGAGGGAGGTCCCCATGACGTCCGCGGTTCTGATCGTCGACGACAGCCTGACGGTTCGGATGGACCTCATGCAGTCGTTCGAGGCCGCTGGCTTCCAACCACGGGCCTGTTCGACGTTGGCCGAGGCGCGTGCGGCGCTCGCCGCCGAGCCGGTCGCGGTCATCATCCTCGACGTAATCCTGCCGGACGGCAACGGCGTCGACTTGTTGCGGGAGATACGCGCCGCGGAGGCGACGGCGGGGACGGCCGTGCTGATGCTGTCGACCGAAGCCGAGGTCAAGGACCGCCTTCGAGGGATCGAGACGGGGGCCGACGAGTACGTCGGAAAACCCTACGACACCGACTACGTCGTCGCGAAGGTTCGCGCGTTGCTGCGCGCGCGGGAACCCGCAGGCACCCGCGCGACGACGGTCCTGTTGATCGATGACAGCATCACCTTCCGCAGTGAGTTGCGCCTGGCGCTCGAGGAGTCCGGCTACTCCGTCGCCGAGGCCCCGAGCGGCGAAGAAGGGCTTCGCATGGCGGCCGGCCAGCGCCCCGACGCCGTCATCGTCGACGGGACTCTTCCAGGGATCGATGGCGCGACCGTCATCCGGCGCATTCGCCTCGACGCGGCGCTTCGAGGCGTCCCGTGTCTGTTGCTCACGGGATCGGAGGGGAAGGGGGCCGAGTTGCGCGCGCTCGACGCGGGGGCCGACGCGTTCGTGCGCAAAGAGGAAGACGTCGCGGTCGTGCTCGCCAAGCTCGGGGCGGTCCTTCGTCAGGCGAACGCGACGCGGCCAACCGAAGAGACCGTGAGCCT
>DATAZS010000249.1:0-15809 GCA_036271915.1 Polyangia bacterium | reverse complement strand
GATGCTCAAGATCAAGCACGAGCGCGACTGCGACTGCGTCGTCGCCGGTTTCCGCTGGCACAAGGGCAGCGAGAAGACCGCCGTGGGCTCGCTGCTGCTCGGCCTGCACGATGACGCGGGAGCGCTGCAGCACGTGGGCGTCGTCGCGAGCTTCACGAAGGAGAAGCGCCAGGCGCTCGTCGATTTTCTCGCCCCGTATCGCGAGGGCGCGCTCGACGCACACCCGTGGCGCGCGTGGGCCGCTGCCGACTGGGGAGAGGCGCAGCGCCGCCCCGGCATGGGCAGCCGCTGGAGCGGGGGCAAGGATCTGTCTTGGGAGCCCGTGCGGCCCGAGCTCGTGGTTCAGGTCGCGTACGACCACATGCAGGGCTCACGGTTCCGCCACACGGCGCAGTTCCGTCGCTGGCGCGAGGACAAGTCGCCGCGCGACTGCACGTTCGCGCAGCTCGAGGTCGTCGCGCCCGAGGAGCTGCGCGCGATCTTCGCGTCGACGTAGGACGACGCGCGCTACGGCACGGGAACGACGATCGTGCAGCGGCCCGCGACGCAGCTCTGGCCGCCCGCACAGCAACCGCAACCGCACGCGACGACGTCGACGTCGCATTTGACGGCGACGCACTGGCCGTCGCGGCACGTCTGACCGCAACCGCACAGCGGGCTGCACGACTTCGCGACGCACAAGCCGCCGACGCAGGTCGAGCCGCTGCAACCGCACGTGCCGCCGCAGCCGTTCGAGCCGCCGCACGTGCCGTCGATCGGGCACGCGGGCTTGCAGCACTTGCCGGCGGCGACGACGTCGCCGCTCGGGCACGCGCACGTGCCACCGCAGCCGTCGCCTGCGCCGCCCTTGCTGTAGTCGGCGGGGCAATTCGCCGTGCAGCACGCGTCCAGGTAGGACTTCTCACCGCGCGCGCACGCGCACGTCGAGCCGCAGCCGTCGTCCATCCCCGCGTGCGAGCCGTCGGTGGGGCACGCGGGCGCGCAGCACGCACCTTTGTAGAGGCGATCGCCGCTCGCGCAGGCGCAGGTGCCGCCGCACGCGTCCGACTTCCCGTCGCGCGAGCCGTCGCTCGGACACACGGGCGCGCAGCACGCGCCCATATAGAGCTTGCTGCCCTTGGCGCAGGCGCAGGTGCCGTTGCAGCCGTCGGCCATGCCGGCACGGCTGCCGTCGGCGGGGCACGATGGCGTGCACGCGCAGCGGCCCTCGACGCAGCGGCCGTTCGCGCCGCAGCTCTTGCCGCCGCAGTCGCACGTGTCGATGCACGTGCCGTTGCTGCAGACGCTGCCCGCGGCGCACGTGACGCTGGCGCACGGATCAGCGGCGCACTTGCCGCCGACGCAGACCTGATTCTTCGGACACGTCACGCCCGCGCACGGATCGGCCGTCGCGCACGCGAGAGCGCACGCGAAGCCCGCGCCGCAGGCCCCGTCGCACGCCTTGATCGCGGCGCACTTGCCCGTGCCGGGATCGCAGGACTGGCCCGCGGCGCAGGTCACGCCGTTGCACGGCACGGCGAAGCACCCGGCGAGACAGTCGCCATCGACGCACGTCTCCTGATTGGGGCACGTCTTGTTCGCGCACGGATCCGCGGTGCGCACGCACGTCGCGTGGCACGTGGCGCCCGCGGCGCACGTGCCGGCCGGCGCCGCGAGGCACGGGTCGGCCTGGCACGTCCCGCCGAGGCAAACCTCCCCGTCGGCGCACGACGCGGTCGAGACGCATCGGATGAGCGGCGGCGAATCGTTCGCGTCGTTCGCGAGCGCGTCGGGCATCGCGCGCGAGACCGCGTCGACGGGCGCGATGTCCGCCGCCGCGTCGATCGGCGCGACCGTCGCATCGCCGTCTCGGCCCGCCGCGCCCATCATCGGCGCGACCCCCGAAGGGTGATCACAGCCGACGACGAGGCCCAGCGTCGAAACGGAGGCCATCAACACCGCGTAGGACGACCGCGAGATGAACGCCATGGACTGTCCTCAATCGGCGGTCTCGCGATGGCGTTAACCTGCGCGTCGCACGCCAGCGCTGCGACATGTGGGCTGGCGCGCCGCGTGCGCTAGGTGTCCCACCGGCGGGGCATCGCGCGCAATGTCTTCGAGCCGACCTCTTCGCACCACCCCTCGAACCGTTCGCGCGGCACGCCCGCGAAACGCACCTCGTCGAGCGACGCCGCGACGGGCGCGTCCTCGACGAGCGTCGCGAGCTTGCGGTAGAGCAACGCTTCTTGGCGGTGCTCGGACAGCGTCGCCGCGAGCTGCATCGCGCCGCGCGGCTTGACGAACCAGGCCGCGGCGCTCGCGGGGATGGCCTCGAGGTGCTTGTACGCGCCGATGAGCATTCCCGCGCCCTTCTCGCCGAAGCCCGGCAGGCCGGGGAAACCGTCGGCGGCGTCGCCCGTGAGCGCGAGGTAGTCGGGCATGCTCGTCGGAGGGAAGCCGCGCCGCGCGACGAACGCCTCTTCGTCCGTCACCTTCATCTGTCGGCGATCGACCTGCACGACACGCGTGCCTCGGATGCACTGACCGAGATCCTTGTCGGGCGTCATGATGCGCACCTGATCGACGGCGTCGCGAAACTTGAACGCCCCCGACGCCATGCCGTCGTCGGCCTCGTGCTCGTTCATCGACCACACGGCGACGCCGAGCGCCCGCACGGCCGCCTCGACGGTGTCGAACTGCGCGCGCAGCTCGGCCGGCACGCCCTCGTCATTCTTATAGTGCGCGTACAGATCGTTGCGGAACGAGCGGATCGGGTTGTCGAACGCGACGGCCAGGTGCGTGACGTCCTCGCCCGCGTCGTGCAGCAGCGCGAGCAGCGACGCCACGACGCCGACGGTCGCCTTCAGATCCTGTCCCTCCGGCGACGCGTGCCCGGGGCGCGGCGCGTAGTGGGCGCGGTAGAGCTCGTAGGTCCCGTCGACGAGGTGGAGGCGCACGGCGCGACTATAACGCCGGCTTCACCCTGCGCGCGCGCATCGCCTCGCGCCACGCGCGCGTCGGATCGTCGTCGGGATCGGGGGTCTCTTGCGCGGGGCGATCGGCCTCGGGCACGTGGCGCAGGTTAACGCGCACGCGCGTCCAGGTCGACGAGCGGCCGCGCATCGAGTCGACGAGCACGTCGTCGACGGCGAGCGACGCCGCCGCGGCCGCGTGGCGCGCCTTCCAGCGCTCGAGCCCCGCGAGCGCCGCCGCCTTGTCGGGCGAGCTCGCGACGGTGACGAGCGGCAGCTTGGCGCGCGCGGGTTTCTTCGGCACGTCGGCGCCTTCGGGCGCGGCCGTCGGTTTGCGCGCGCGCGACGGCGCGACGCGCGCGCCCTCACCCTCCATCTTGCGGAAGTGCGGCGGCCACGGCGCGTCGCCCAGACCCTCGGACTCGTCGCGCGCCGCGAGCTCGAGCAGCGCCTCGAGCGAGCCCGCGTGCGCGTCCATCTCGGCGTTCGGATCGCCGACGGCCGCGAGGCGCTTCGGCACGGTGAGCACCGTGAAGTCGGCGGGATCGCAGGCGGGCACCTCGTCCCAGGTCAGCGGCGTCGACACGCGCGCGTCGGGCAGCGGCCGGATCGAATACGCCGAGCACGTCGTGCGATCCTTGGCGTTCTGGTTGTAGTCGAGGAACACGCCGTGGCGCTCCTCCTTCCACCACTTCGACGTCGCGATGGCCGGCGCGCGCCGCTCGATCGCGCGCGCGAGCGCGAGCGCGGCGCGCCGCACCTCCGTGAACGACCAGCGCGGGTGGATGCGCACGTTGACGTGCATGCCGCGTGAGCCGCTCGTCTTGGGCCAGCCGCGCAGCCCCAGCTCCTCGAGCAGCGCGCGTACCTCGAGCGCGACCTTGCGCACGTCGTCCCACGCGACGCCCGGCCCCGGGTCGAGATCGACGCGCAGCTCGTCCGGGTGCTCGAGATCGCCCGCGCGCACGGGGTGCGGGTGCAGCTCGAGGCAGCCGAGGTTGACGATCCACGCGAGCCCCGCGACGTCGTCGACGACGACCTCCTCGGCCGTGCGGCCCGACGGGAACGCGAGCGTCACGGTGCGCAGCCAGTCGGGCCGGTTGTCGGGCGCGCGCTTTTGATAGAACGGCTCGCCCTCGGCGCCGTCGACGAAGCGCTTGAGGACGACGGGCCGATCCCGAATGCCCGCGAGCGCCCCCGACGCGACGGCGATGTAGTACTGCACGACCTCGAGCTTCGTGAGCTTCGTTGCGCGCGAAAAATACGGCTTGCTCGGGTTGCTGACGCGCACCTCGCGTCCGCCGAGCGTCAGCAGCGCCGCCTCTTCCTTCGCCATCGAATCGAGGCTACATCATGGTGGTCGCCATGGCCGATTCCAAACAAGACGTGCTCGACATGCTCAAGGAGCTGGCCGAGCTGACCATCCTCGACGAGGGCGATCCCCAGTCGTTCCGCGTGCGCGCCTACGAGAACGCCTCGCACGGCGTCGGCGCCTTCGCCGGCGATCTCGACGCGCTCGATCTCAAGGGCCTGCAGGCCATCGAGAACGTGGGCAAGAGCACGGCGGAGAAGATCCGCGAGCTGCTCGCAACGGGCAAGGTCGCGAAGCTCGAGGGTCTGCGCGCGAAGCACCCCGCGAGCGTCGTCGCGCTCATGCGCCTGCCCGGCGTGGGACCGAAGGCCGTCATGAAGCTGCGCAACGAGCTCGGCGTGCAGTCGATCGACGATCTCCGCGCGGCGCTCGCCGAGCACCGGCTGGCGGCGCTCAAGGGCTTCGGCCCGAAGTCCGAGTCGAAGCTCGCCGAGTCCCTCGCGCGGCTCGACGCGTCGGGCGCCGTGTCGCGCACGCCGATCTCCGTCGCGATGCCGGTCGCGACGCGCCTCGTGTCGCGCCTGCGCGAGGTCGAGGGCGTCACGCACGTCGAGTTCTGCGGCTCGCTGCGCCGCTTCTCCGAGACCGTGGGCGACATCGACGTCGTCGTCGTGGCCGACAGTCCCGCCGTCGTCATGGACGCCGTCGTCGCGATGCCCGTCGTCGATCGCGTGCTCGGACGCGGAGACACGAAGACCAGCGTCGTCACGCCGCGCGGCCTGCAGATCGACGTGCGCGTCGTCGCCGCCCACCAGCTGGGCGCCGCGCTGCTGTACTTCACGGGCAGCAAGTCCCACAACGTCAAGCTGCGCATGCGCGCGCTCGCGCGCGGCTACACGCTCAACGAGTACGCGCTCACGGCGCTCGAGGGCGGCAAGATCATCGCGAGCGAGACCGAAGAGGAGATCTACGCGGCGCTCGGCCTGCCCTTCATCCCGCCGATGCTGCGCGAGGACTGGGGTGAGATCGAGGCGGCCGAGGCCGGCATCCTGCCGAGGCCGCTCGGCCCGATCACGGGCGACTTCCACCTGCACAGCGAGCTGTCGGGCGACGCGCACGCGTCGCTCGAGGATCTGATCGCGGCCGCGAAGGCGCGCGGCTACCGCGCGCTCGCCGTGACCGACCATGCCGAGGGCACCGTCGCGGGCGTGGGGCGTGAGGCCTTCCTCGAACAACGGCAGAAGATCCGCGCGCTGCAGGCGCAGCTCGGCGACTCGCTGCGCCTGCTCCACGGCGTCGAGCTCAACATCGGCAAGGACGGCGAGCTCGACTACGACCTCGAGTTCCGCCGCGGCTTCGACTGGTGCCTCGCCTCGGTGCACGATCACCTCACGCTCGATCGCGCGGCGCAGACGAAGCGCGTCGTCGCGGCGATGCACGATCCGACGGTGCGCATGATCGGCCACCTCACGGCGCGCATGATCGGCGGGCGTCCGCCCATCGATCTCGACGCCGACGCGATCCTCACGGCCGCCGAGCAGACGGGGACGGCGCTCGAGATCAACGGCGCGCTGCCGCGCCTCGACCTGTCGACGGAGTGGCTGCGCCGCGCCGCGGGCCGCAAGATCGACTTCCTGCTCGACAGCGACGCCCACGTCGTCGACGAGCTCGACCGCTCGCGCTACGCCAAGCTCAACGCCGAGCGCGCGGGCGTCAACCCCGCGCGCGTCCTCAACGCGGGCGACGGCGAGCGTCTACTCGCTTGGCTCGCCGCCGGCAAGACGGCCGCGTGACGGGCGTGTCCGGGTCTGGTCGCGCGCGTCCGGCCAAGGCCGCGATTTCACGTGACGGCCATGGGCTTGCTTCTCGCCTTGGCATGCCTTCGCGTACGCTCCCCTTTGCTGCCCTCACCTTTCTCTCTCTCCTCTCACTCGGCTGCGGCAAAAGTAGCGGCCTGAAGCCCGACGGCTCACCGCACGACGGCGACGGTGCGGGCTGCGCGGGCGATCCGGTCCTGTGCGTGCAAGGCGCGCCCTCCGGCACAGGTGTCGGCTGCGGAGGCCAGGGTGCCCCCGCGACGTGTGTGGGCGGGCATTGGACGTGCCCCGCGGACTCCGTCGACGAGCGAACCTGCACGTGCGGCGAGCCCGGGATCAGCTGCACCCCACAGATCTGCACGGCGCACGGCCCGGTCTGTCTCGACGCAGGCGTCGACGCCGCGGAAGCGCCGGACGGCGGTGCGGATGCCGAAGACGCTCCCGTCTTGGACGCGAGCACGTGCGCCTTCTCGGCGACCTACACCTTCTACGACGACGGCGGCCTGCGGGCCCTCTCCTACCGGACGGTCCTCGCGCCGCCGCGCACGGACACGTTGCAGCGCATCCCCGCGGGCTCGACCAGCGGCGTCGCATGCCCGCGCGAAACGTCGTGCGCCTCGACGTCGGCGATCTCCGTCGGTCAGATCGAGGCGGCCGTCGGGAACGCCGACGTGCAGGCGGCGCTCGCCAAGCCGCAGGGCATGGTCTACGGCACCGACAGCCGCCCCTCCGACGGGTCGGTGCTCGCGTTCGAGCGCGGCGACGGCAAGGGCTTCTTCATCGGCGGGGGCACGGTGCCGGCGGGCCTGCGCGCGCTCGAGCAGCTCCTCCACGCGCTGCAGGCCGAGTCGCTCGCCGATCCCGCGTGCGAGGCGCTCGCGCCGTGAGCGCGGCCACGCCGCGCGTCCTCGTCTTCGGCGCGACGTCCGCGATCGCCGCAGACGTCGCGCGGCTCTACGCCGCGCGCGGCGCGCGGCTGCACCTCGTGGCGCGCGACGCCGAGAAGCTCGCGCGGCTCGCCACCGAGCTGCCCGCGGATCGCGTGACGTCGCAGCAGGCCGACTTCGCGCGCCTCGACGAGGCCGAGGCCGTCGTGCGCGCCGCCCTCGCGTCGCTCGGCGGCGTCGACGTCGCGCTCGTCGCGCATGGCGCCCTCGGCGATCAGCTCGAGACGGAGCGCTCGTTCGTGGCCGCCGACGCCGTCCTCGCGGCGAACTTCACGAGCGTCGTCGCGCTGCTCGTCCCGCTCGCGAATCACCTCGAGTCCGCGCGCCACGGCACGCTGGGCGTCATCACGTCGGTCGCGGGCGAGCGCGGCCGCCCGCGCAACTACACGTATGGCGCCGCGAAGGGCGCGCTCAACATTTATCTGCAGGGCGTTCGTTCGCGCCTGCGCGGCGCGGGCGTAAAGGTGACGACGCTCAAGCTCGGCCCCGTCGACACGCCCATGACGGCGACGCACCCGAAGACGCTCGTGTTCGCGAAGCCCGCCGACGTCGCGCGCGGCATCCTCGCCGCGCTCGATCGCGGCGCCGCCGAGGTCTACGTGCCCGCCTTCTGGCGCGCCATCATGCTCGTCGTGCGGAACACGCCCGAGCGCCTGTTCCAGTTGCTGCCATTTCTCTCGGGTCGCTGACGGCTGCGCCCACGGAAGTGCTCCTCGTCCGAGCCGTCCGTAAGCCGGGTTCTGTTCCGACGTTGCCGCCGGTGGTGATCATTCCTCTGGGCCGGCCATTGCTGGACGGCTCGTGCGACCTACTAGGAATCGAGTCGACGCGGGCCACGCCGGCGAGGTTGCCCTCGCGATCCCAAACTGGTCTTGCTCCGGGTGGGGTTTACCTTGCCCCCCTCGTCACCGAGGGGGCGGTGCGCTCTTACCGCACCGTTTCACCCTTACCTGCGCCAATGTTGACACTGGCGCCGGCGGTCTGTTCTCTGTTGCACTGTCCTTCGAGTCACCTCGACTGGCCGTTAGCCAGCACCTTGCCCTGCGGAGCCCGGACTTTCCTCGACGGGACGTCTTGCGACGCCCGCCGCGATCACCTGTCCGGCTCGGACGAGAAGCGCGGCGAGTATAGCCCCGAACGCGGCGACGCCAGGAACGGGTTCGTCGCGCGAGCGCTGGCTCAGCCCGCCGCGGGAGGCGTGCCCGACCCCGCGCCGTCGGCCGGGGCGTCCTTCATGATCTCTTCCCAGTAGATGATGCGGCTGCACGAGGGGCACGTCTCGATGGTGACCCCGCGCTGCAGCACGATGTACAGCTGCGGGGGGATGTTCATGTTGCAGCCCTGGCAGGTGCCGTTCTTGACGCTGACGACCGCGAGCCCGCGGCGCATGCGAATGGCGCCGTAGCGCTTGAGGATGTCCGGCTTGACCGTCGCCGCCAGCTTGTCGCGCTCGACGCGCAGCTCGGCGATCTTGCCCTCGATCTCGGCCATGCGCGCGCGCGCGGCCTCTCCGTCCTTGGCCAGCGACTCCTTGAGCCCCTGGACGTCGGACGAACGGTCGGCGAGCAGCTTCTTTTTGGCCTCGACGGCCTCGACGAGCTTGCCGATCTCGACCTCGCGCGAGGCCATGCTCTCGCGGCGCTGCTCGATCTCGCGCTGCGCCGCCATGTACTCCTTCGAGTTCTTGGACTGCGTCAGCTTGTGCTTCGCGCCGGCCACCTGGACCTCGTCGTCGGTGACGAGCCCCTTCTGCTCGGAGTAGTAGCGCTCCGTCTCCTTGAGCGAGGCGCCCTCGGAGGAGAGCAGCCCCTCGACGCGGGCCAGGTCCGTCTCGGTCGCCGCGAGCTTCGCCGGGATGGCCTTGAGGGACTGTTCGAGTTCTTGAATCTTGGCGTCGTGAGTCTGTAGCTCTTCCAACTGCTTAAGCTGATCGCGCAAAGCCGGTTCCTCCGTTCGGTGCCACTTCTGCAGATGCGTTCGCCGTCAGGCGTCCTGTCGCTGTCGTCATCGCCCCAAATTTTTCGCCGCCATCGCGGCGCTCGTCGGTCGTGGGCCCACCTGGATTCGAACCAGGGACCAGACGGTTATGAGCCGTCAGCTCTGACCGCTGAGCTATAGGCCCAGCCTTACACGAAAACGCGGTAGTCAAACGAGGGCGAAATCTACACTGCGCGCCCTGCGCTGTCGAGCGGTTCACCGACGCGCACGGCGCGCGCGCGCGACGGCGAGCGCCGCGAGCAAAAGGACGGCGCCGAGGACCCCCGAAGGCCGCTGTCCCAGCTGGCAGCCGCCGCCGGATTTGGTGGGCGGAGGCGTGACCGTCTTCGCCGGCCCGCAGATGGACTGGGACCAAATGAACTGGCTCGCCTGGTAGTCGCAGTTGTCGACGCACGTCTGCTGCGCGCACGCGCGGATGGACTTGACGTCGGAGTACTTCATGACGGGCGCGAAGGTGAGGCCGTCGTCGGTCGAGACGCCGACGGCCCAGTCGTCGGAGTAGTTCTTGGCGGCGCCGTAGAGCTTGCCGTCGCGCACGGAGAGCGCGCGCAGGTGCGGCACGCCCGGCATCTCGGCGGCGCTCGCGCCCGCGTCGCACGAGGCCACGGACGGCGCGCCCGCGTCGGGGTTGAGCGGCGTGCCGTTCGGTCCCAGCGTCAGCGGCGTCCAGTTCGTGAAGGTCTTGCCGCCGTCGATCGAGCGGAACCCCACGAACTGATCGATGACCGCGCCCGCGACGAGGATCGTGCCGCTCGCGAGCTTCGCGTAGGCCGTGAGCTGGCCGCACGAGAGCGTGAGGGCCTTCGTGAAGGTCTGGCCGCCGTCGTGCGAGATCACGACGCTCTCCGTCTCGGCGGCGATCACGCGCAGCGTGATGGTCATGGGATCGGCGGGGTCGACGGCGATGATGCGGAACAGGTTGGCCCCCGCCGTCGGCTCGAGATCGAACGGCGTCCAGTGGACGCCGCCGTCGATCGAGCGCACGAGCATCGGGTGCGTCCCCGTCGTCGCCATCGCGACGTAGATCGTTTGCGGATCGCTGCGCGCGATCTCGACGCCCGTGAGCGTCGCGCCCGCGGGCGCCGTGTAGATCGCGTCCGTGAACGTGCTGCCGCCATCGGCCGACGGGAACACCTGCGGCGGCGACGAGCTGTCCTGGGGCGCCGCGATCGCGAGCACGCGCATCGGGTTCGTCGGATCGGGGAAGTAGTCGGAGACGAGCGGCGTCGTGAGCGATCCGCCCGAGGTCGACCAGCTGCACGACTGATCGTCCGAGAACGCGAGCCCCACGAACGACGACAGCGCGAAGAAGCGATCGAGCGGCGGCGCCGAGATCGCATAGAGCGTCGCCATCGACGTCTGCTTCTCCTCGCACGTCCAGGTCCATGTCGCGCCCGCGTCGTCGGAGATCATCATGCCGAAGTTCGTCGCGAGGACGATCTGGCTGGCGCGATCAGCCGGCAGGATGAGCTGGAACGACTCGGGGAAGGCGCCGTTGGCGCGCGCCTCGCGCGGTGCCAAGCACAGGAGCGCCATCGAGAACGTCACGGCCGCGATTGAGCACGAGCGCGACATCGTTCCATGAGACAATATCATTCTTGCCCTCGCTCAGATCGTCGGCCCCCGCATGGTGAAGATTGAATTCGAGACGTTCGTTCTGTCGAACGGACTGACGGTCATTTTGCACGTCGACCGCGGCAGCCCGCTCGTCGCCGTCAACCTCTGGTACCACGTGGGCTCGAAGGACGAGGTGATCGGCCGCACGGGCTTCGCGCACCTGTTCGAGCACCTCATGTTCATGGGCTCGAAGCACGCGCCCTACCCGTCGTTCGACGCCATCATGGAGAGCTGGGGCGGCCACAACAACGGCACGACGAGCAACGACCGCACGAACTACTACGAGATTGGTCCGCGCAATCTGCTCGAGACGTTCCTGTGGCTCGAGGCCGATCGCCTCGCGACGCTCGCCGAGGTCATCACCGAGGAGGAGCTCGAAAAGCAGCGCAAGGTCGTGCTCAACGAGCGGCGCCAGTCTTACGAGAACCGACCCTACGGGCGCACCGAGCTGCGCATCCCCGAGGTCATGTACCCGCCCGAGCACCCGTACCACTGGCCCACGATCGGCTCGCACGCCGACCTCGAGGCCGCGAGCGTCGACGACGTGCGCAACTTCTTCGAGCGCTTTTACCGTCCGTCGAACGCGAGCCTCACGATCGCGGGCGACTTCGATCCCGCCGAGGCGCGCCGCCTCGTCGAGGCGTACTTCGGCTGGCAGCCGCTGCGCGAGCGCCCCGCGCGGCCTGCGCCCGCGGCGCCCGTGCTGGCCGCCGATCGCGACGAGACGATGAGCGATCGCGTGCAGCTCACGCGCCTGCGCCTCGCCTGGCACGCGCCCGCCCTCTTCACGACGGGCGACGCCGATCTCGATCTCGCGGCGCACGTCATCGGCGGCGGCAAATCGAGCCGCCTGTACCGCTCGCTCGTGTTCGACAAGCGCATCGCGCAGGACGTGTTCGCGTACCAGAGCTCGCAGCTGCTGGGCAGCCTGTTCCACGTCGGCGGCACGGCGAAGCCCGATCGCCCCATCGCCGACATCGAGCGCGCCATCGACGACGAGCTCGCGCGCTTCGCGTCCGAGGGGCCGACGTCCGCCGAGGTCGATCGCGCGCGCAACTCGCACCTGTCGGACTTCTACAAGAGCCTCGATCACCTGCAGACGCGCGCCGACCTGCTGAACCACTACCAGTTCGTCATCGGCGATCCGGCGGGCGTCGAGCGCGACGTCGCGCGCTACGAGGCGGCAACGCCCGCGTCGGTGCGCGACACGTTCGCGGCCGTGCTCGCGAAGCGCCGGCTCGTCATGCGCACAGTGCCGCAAGCCGGCGGCGACGCCGAAGCGCCCGACGCCGAGGCGACGACATGAGCGACCAAGCTCCGTCAATTGTCTCGCCCCCCATCATGGCGAAGGCGCCGTCCGTGGGACCGCTGCCGCGCCTGCAGCCGCCGCGCCCCGCGCGCTTCGTGCTGTCGAACGGCCTCGAGGTCATCACGGTGAGGCGCGAGGTCGCGCCGCTCGTCGCCCTCAACCTCATGTTCCGCTCGGGCTCGGACGCCGACGGCGCCACGCTCGCGGGCCTGGGCGCCGCGACGGCCGACATGCTCGACGAGGGCGCGGGCACGCGCGGCCCGCTGCAGATGGCCGAGGAGCTCGAGCAGCTCGGCGCCGATCTGTGGCTCGGCTGCGGGCGCGACGGGTCGCAGCTGTCGCTGCAAGTTCCCGCGAAGGGCTTCCCCGCGGCGCTCGCGCTCGCCGCCGACGTGCTGCTGCGCCCGCGCCTCGACGCCGGCGACTGGGAGCGCGTGCGTCACGATCGCCTCACGGGCCTCGCGCAACGGCGCGATCAGGCCGAGTCCGTCGCGAGCATCGTCTCCGATCGCGTGCTGTTCGGCGACGCGCACCCCTACGGCCGTTCGAGCGACGGCCTCGAGCCCAGCGTGACGCGCATCGGGATCGACGACATCCGCAACTTCCACGCGACGCACTACCGGCCCAACAACGCCGTGCTCGTCGTCGCGGGCGCCTTCGACGAGACGACGCTGCAGAGGCAGCTCGAGGCCGCGATCGGCGCGTGGTCGCCCGCGCCCGTCCCGGCGTCGCCGTCGACGCCGTCGCTGCCCGCGCGCCCGCGCCTCGTGATCGTCGATCGGCCCAAGGCGCCCCAGAGCATCGTGCGCTTCGTGTCGCCGGGCACCGATCGCCTCTCGCCCGATCGCCCCGCGCTGTCGATGCTGAACGCCGTCCTCGGCGGCAGCTTCACGAGCCGGCTCAACTTCAACCTGCGCGAGCAGAAGGGCTACACGTACGGCGCGGGCTCGAGCTTCTCTTTCTTGAGGCGTCCGGGCAGCTTCTCGGCACGGGCGGCCGTCTTCACCGAGGTCACGGCCGCCGCCGTCACCGAGTTCCTCAAAGAGCTGCGCGGCGTGCGCGAGCAGCCGTTCACCGACGACGAGCGCACGAAGGCGCGCGCCATGCTGCTCGACCGCGTCGCCGAGGGCCTCGCGACCTCGAGCGGCATCGCGGCGACCTTCGCCGAGCTCGCGCTCTACGGATTGCCCCTCGACGAGCCGGAGCGCTTCATCGCCGCGCTCGAGCGCGCGACGGCCGACGATCTGCTGCGCCTCGCGCAGAAGTACGTCGATCCCGACGACGCGTGCATCGTCATCGTGGGCGATCGCGCCGCGATCGAGCCGGGCCTGCGCGAGATCGGCTTGCCCGCGCCCGAGCTGCGCGACGCCGACGGCGCGCGGATCTGAGCGCTCGGGCTCAAGATCGATCGTTGGCGGGCGGCCCCAACGGCGGCACGAAGCGGGTCGTCGCGAAGATGCTCGCGTCGCCCAGGCAGCGCAGGCAGTACGCGACCATGTCGCCCGTGCGCGCCGCGCGTCCGCCGCGCACGTGATGCCGGCTGCCGCAGCCCATGCAGGCGGGCGGCAGTTGATCGAGCCCGATCGCGCCCACGCGCATGAGGTCGCCCACGGTGACGATGCCCACGAGGCGTCGCTCGCTGACGACGGGGAGGCAGCCGACGTCACGCTCGCGCGCGATCTCGGCGGCGCGCAGCACCGTCTCGTGCGCGCCGATCGTGACGACGGGGACCTTCATGTGCTGGATGACGAGCTCGTGCGCCGGCGCGTTCCACAGATCGCACACACACGTGATGCCCACGATCTCGCGGTCGTCCCACGCGACGGGCACGTGTCGGAAGCCGTGCCGCTCCGCGATGGCGAGCGTGCGCGCCACCGTCGCCAGCGGATCGGCCCGGATGGCCGGCGCCGTCATGATCTCCGCAACACGGGCCAGCAGCCGCGGCGCTCGTCCCCCGACCCCGTCCAACACCAGAGCGCCGCGGCTGGCCCGACCATCCCCCTCGCCCAAGACGCGTCTCCACGCCATCCAATTTTCCCCGCGCTCGTCGTCCGTCACGCGACACGCTCGAGCAGCGTTTTTTTCAACTTTTGGCGCGCGCGCAGCAGGCGCGTGCCCACCGTCGAGCGCGGGATCGTGAGCCGCTCGGCGATCTCGTCGTAGCTGCATCGATCGATGAGCCGCAGCTGATAGACCTCGCGGAACGGGCTCTCGAGATCGGCGAGCGCCGCAGCGATCTGCTCGTCGGTGATGCCCTCCCACGGCAGCGGCTGCGGCGGCTCCGGGCTCGGGATGTCTTGCTCGTCGATCGACGCGGCGTTGGGCTCGCGCGAGCGCCGCCGGCAACGATCTATGAACAGGTGGTGCATGATCGTCATGAGCCACACGCGCAGGTTCGTGCCCGGCTGGAAGCGCGCGTAGCCGCGCAGCGCGTGCTCGAACGTGTCCTGCACCAGATCCCACGCGTCCTGCGGGCTGCGCACGAGCCGCAACGCTCTCGCGTAGAGCACGGGCTCGAACTCGGCGGCCATCTCGTCGGTGTGCACGGGCCTCGCTTTCAGCAAGCGATGTGCCACGGGGTTTGGGAATATCTCGTAAACCCACCGTTCATGATTCGAGCGGATTTTTGCGGGTTCACCCGCGGGAAGACCCTCGGAGCCAGCCGCCGAGCCCCTGATCGGCCCCTGAAACTGCCCGTGTTGGTGCCAAGTTGCGCAGGGTTGCGCAAGTTGCGCAGACCGCTCTTGCGGCGCTCCGCTGGCCTGGCGATACTCTCGCCTCCGAGCGGAGATCACGCGTGAAGGTCCAGACGACGATCGCGGGCGACCACCAGGGCCCAGGAGACGCGGACGGCATCGGCGCGTTCCTGCTCGTCGTCGGGCGGGACACCTATACGACGTACAACCTGCCCGCTTCGGGGACGCTCACGATCGGCCGCGGCGAGAGCAACGCCGTGCGCGTCGACGATCCGCTGGCGTCGCGCGCTCACGCGCGCTTGCACGTGCACGTCGACGGCGGCGACGGAATGTTCCTCGAGGATCTGGGCAGCGTGAACGGCACGCGCGTCAAGGAGCACCCGCTCGCGCGCGGTCAGAAGGTCGCCGTCACGGCGGGCGAGACCATCCAGATCGGCTCGTCGGTGCTCATCGTGCAGAACCGCACGAAGCGCGCGCCGCTCTTGCGGCCCGAGACGCTGCGCGACGAGGGCTTCATGAGGCCGACGCCCACGGCCGGGCCCGTGATCGACGAGGCGATGCTGCGCATCCAGAAGCTCGCCGAGCGCGCGGCGGCGGGCACGATCAACGTCCTCATCACTGGCGAGACAGGCGTCGGCAAAGAGCTGCTCGCCGAGACGGTGCACCGGCTGTCGCCGCGGCGGCGTGGGCCGTACGTCTGCCTCAACTGCGCGGCGCTGTCGGAGACGCTGCTCGAGAGCGAGCTGTTCGGACACGAGCGCGGCGCGTTCACGGGCGCCGTGCAGGCCAAGCCTGGCCTCATGGAGACGGCGCACGGCGGGACGCTGTTCATGGACGAGGTGGGCGAGCTGCCGCTCACGACGCAGGCAAAATTGCTGCGCGTGCTCGAGACGCGCGAGGTGGCGCGCCTCGGCAGCGTCAAGCCGCGCAAGATCGACGTGCGGTTCCTCGCGGCGACGAACCGGGATCTCGAGGCCGAGGTCACGCGCGGCGCGTTCCGGCGCGATCTGTACTTCCGCTTCAACGGCATCACGCTCAACATCCCGCCGCTGCGCGCGCGCGTCGGTGAGATCCGCCACCTCGCCGAGACGTTCGTGCAGCAGATCTGCCGAGAGCTGGGGCGTCCTGAGCCCGGGATTCCCGGCCAGGTGATGAACCTGCT
>DATAZS010000248.1:0-7823 GCA_036271915.1 Polyangia bacterium | reverse complement strand
AGTCAGGGCGAGCGCAGCGAGCGAGCCTCGGCCACGGGGCCCCTTCCGCGCTCAAAATTCGACGGCGACGCCGAGGTTCAGGTCGAAGTTGAACGTGAAGTCGGGGAAGCCGAGCTGCGTGTTGATGCCAAGGGTGAACGCGAAGTTGTCCGACGCGTTGAGGACGAAGCCGCCACCCGGACCGATGAAGATCGGGCCCGCGAGGATCGTGTCCTTGCACTCGTCGGTGCCCGGCGACGTGCCGCTCGAGCCGCACTTCTTGAGGGCCGGGAAGCTCGCGACGTGGCGGATCTGGCCGCCGCCGACGGCGCCCGAGAGGTAGGGATGGACCGAGCCGTCGCCGAAGAGGTATGCGACCTTCGCGAACGCAGCAAAGGCGCTCTTCGCGGGCGAGCAGAAGTGGTCGCTGCCACAGGACGGATCCGTCGTGTCGAGGACGCGACCGTTGACGCCCGACACGAGCTGCATGCGGAGCTGCAGCGAGATCAGGACGTTCGGCGTCACGAAGTAGCCGAGCTCGGGCGCGAGGTGACCGAGCGACGCGAGCGCGAAGCCGCCGTTGACCTTGCTGTCGGCGTTCACCTCGCCGTTTCCCGTCGCGTAGCCGAGGCCCGTGCCGAGGCCGAGGCCGAGGAACCAGTGGGGCCCGTCGTCGTCGTCGTCGTCGTCCTTGTCACCCTCGCCTGAGGCCTTGCCCTTCTCGGGCGCGCCCGAGCCCTTGAGCGCGATGATCATGGGATCGTCGGCCGTGCCCTTCGTCCCGAGCGTGTTCTCGTCGGCGCCCTGCGCCTCGAGGTAGTACGCGACGCGGTTGCCCGCCGTCGCCGTCGCGGGGATGTCGGCCGTCCAATTGCCCTGCGTGACCTCCTTCATGACGCGTCCGAGGAACTCGGAGGCGCCGTCCGGCCGGTACGCGAGGATCATCTTCTTCACGTCGAGGTTGATGTCGACCTTGGCCGTGACCGTGATCGTGCCGCCCTGCGTACCCTCGGCGATGGGGTCGTGGGTGATCGGGCCGCCGTCGGCCGGCTTCTCGGCCTTCTCGGTCTTCTGCTCGGGCGCCTTGTCGGCCGTCTTGTCCGTCTTGTCGGCGCTGTCCGGCTTCTCGGGCTGGCCCATGCCGGCGACCGCTTCGTCGAAGGCCTCTTGGACCTCGGGGTTGGCCAGGCTCTTCGTGAGCTTGATGTCCGGCTCGATCTCGAGCGCCTTGCGGAACTGCTTGATGGCGACCTCGCGCTGCTTGAAGCCCGCGAGGATGACGATGCCGAGGTGGATGTGCGTGCGCGCCTTGACGGGGTGCTTGTCGAGCCCGTTCTGCGAGCAGAAGTCGAGGGCCTCTTTGAGGATCTTGCGCGACTCCTCGAAGTTGAGGTTCTCGTACTCCTCGACCGCCTTCTTGTTCATCTTCGTGACTTTGTCGACGGCCTCGTCGCTCTGGGCGTGAGCCATGAGCGGGGCCACCGACAACGCGGCGCAGAGAACAAAACACCAGAAAACACGCATGGCAGAGGGGGTCTTGGCGATCGGCATCTTCGACGGCTCTCCTCGCAACAGCGGAAGACTCTTCGCGAAAGCTCCCGGGCACTGTATTCGAGCCGTCGCGGGAAAGCAATCGACGCGGGCGTGCGGCGCTCCGGCGCGCGCGGCCGTATAATTGCCGAATGTCTATGCCGAGCTGGGCCTCCTCGCGATGGGCTTCCCTGGGCGTGCTCGCGGCCGCGACGGCCACGGTAGGCCTCCTGTGGAGCGGCCCTCACACGCGGGCCACGACGGACAAGGCCGCGGCGAGCGCCGACGACGCGCCCCCGGCGGGCACGCGCCTCATCGTCGATTTTCGCGACGACATCTCGGCCGACGCGCTCAAGGCGACGGGCTACGTCGAGATCCCCGTGAGCGACTACTCGGCGCACGACGGCCTGTACGAGATCGATTTCGCGTCGCCCGAGGCAGCGGCCGTCGCGCGCGCCAAGCTCGCGCGCGATCCCGACGTCGAGAGCGTCGATTACGACGTGCAGATGGCGATTCCGCCCGACGAGGCCGCCGTCCTCGCCGACGGCGCGATGGACGCCGAGTGCGACGGCGCGGCCGCGGCGCGGCCGACGCCGTCAGGCGAGCCCAACGATCCGTGCTGGAAGTACCAGTGGCACCTGCGCCAGGTCGGCTTGCCCGACGCGTGGAAGCTGGGTACGGGCAAGGGCGTCGTCGTCGCCGTCATCGACACGGGCGTCACGAAGGTCGGCGATCTCGCGCAGACGACGTTCGTGCCCGGCTACAACTTCGTGGCCAACAACGCGAACGCAGCCGACGACCATGGCCACGGCACGCACGTCGCGGGCACGATCGCACAGTCGACGAACAACAAGCGCGGCGTCGCGGGCGTCGCGCCCGACGTCTCGATCATGCCGCTCAAGGTGCTCACGGCGCGCGGGTCGGGCTCGGTCGCGGGCATCTCGCAGGCGATTCGCTGGGCCGCCGACCACGGCGCCAACGTCATCAACATGAGCCTCGGCGGTCCGTCGCCCATCGGCACGATGGCGAGCGCCGTCAAATACGCGCGCGGCAAGGGCGTCGTCGTGATCGCGGCCGCGGGCAACGACGGACACGGGCGCGTCGGCTACCCCGCGAAGTACCCGGGCGTCGTCGCCGTCGCCGCCACGCAGTTCGACGAGTCGACGACCTTCTATTCGAACTGGGGCCCCGAGGTCGACATCGCGGCGCCGGGCGGCAACGTGCGCGTCGATCAGAACGGCGACGGCAAGCCCGACGGCGTGCTGCAACACACGATCGTGCCCGGCAACATCTCGAAGCAGGACTACCTGTGGTTCATGGGCACGTCGATGGCGACGCCGCACGTGGCGGGCGTCACGGCCCTCATCATGGGCGCGGGCGTGCGCACGCCCGACGCCGTCGAGGCGCTGCTCTTCGAGACGGCGCGCAAGCCCAAGGGCCGCGAGGCAGCCGTCAGCGGGCGCGTCGACGATCACTACGGCGCTGGCCTCGCCGACGCGGGCGCGGCGCTGCGCAAGGCACGCGGCGGTCGTGGAGCGGGCGAGCTCGGCCTCGCGGGCGTGCTCGCGCTGCTGGGCGTCGCGTCGCTTCGTCGCCGCGGCGGCGCCGGTCACCTCGGCCTCGGCTTCGTCGCGGCGCTCGTCGTCGGATCGTCGGGCGTCTTCGCGTTGCCGTTCTTGATCCCCGGCGCGCACACGACGCTCGCCACGCTCTCCGAAGGTGCGCCGCTCGCGCTCTCGAGCCTCCTCGGCTTCGGCAACCCGCTCGTGTGGAGCGCCGCACTCCCGCTCGGCCTCGTCGTTCTCTTCTACGGCGTCCCGAAGCTGCGCCCCGCGCTCGCCGGCTTCGCCTTCGGCTTCGCAGGCGCCCTGCTCTTCGCGGCCGTGACCCGCATCGTCGACGTCAGCTTCGTGCCGTCATTCCTCGACCGCGCCTGGCTCGCGACGAACGCAGGCCTCTCTGCGCTGCTCGCGGCGTCCGTGCTCCGCAAGAGTTAGCGTCGATCTTGTGATCGCCTGGTGACCTGATTCATCGAAGAGAGGCGTGGCTTCGCTGCGCCGGCTCACCTTGCGTCAACTCTGCCGGGGGAGGGCCCTCCGGAGGGGCGAGCCCCTTCCGCGCCTAACCGCCGCGCTTGAGCTCGGTCAGGACGGACTTCGCGACGGCCTTCAACGTGTCGAAGACGCCGACACCGCTCGTGGCGCAGGCCTCGAACTCGGGGGCCTTCGTCGGGTTCAGGACTTCTTTGAGCTGCTCGATGGGCGCGGCGTTGGGCAGGTCGCGCTTGTTGTACTGCACGACGTACGGCAGCTTGTCGAGATCGTAGCCCTGCTCGTTCAGGTTGAGGCGCAGGTTATCGAGCGACTCGATGTTCGCCTCCATGCGCTCGATCTGCGAGTCGGCGACGAAGACCATTCCGTCGACTCCCTTGAGGATCAGCTTGCGACTCGCGTCGTAGAAGACCTGCCCCGGCACCGTATAGAGGTGGAAGCGCGTCTTGAACCCGCGGATCTCGCCGAGCGACAGCGGCAGGAAGTCGAAGAACAGCGTGCGCTCGGTCTCCGTCGCGAGCGAGATCATCTTGCCCTTCGCGTCGGGGCTCGTCTTCGCGTAGATGTACTGCAGGTTCGTCGTCTTGCCGCAGAGACCGGGCCCGTAGTAGACGAGCTTGCAGTTGATCTCGCGCGACGAGTAGTTGATGAAGCTCATAGACGCTCCTCAACCTCGGGACCCTGAGAGGGTCCCGAACCCCCGACGCTCGTCGGCCGGGCGAAGCCCGACCTCCTCGACGTCCAGGTCATCTGGGGACGTGCGCGGCTAGTCATTGAAGAGGTTGTCGATGTCGCTGTCGGTGATCTCGGTGAGGATTGACGGCTGACTCTTGGCGGCCGCCTTCTTGGCGACGGCGTCGAAGAGGCGGACCATCTCGTCCGACGACTTCTTCACGCGCAACCGCACCAACCCGAGCGAAGACCGTTCGTCGAACAGCACGACGAGAATGGCGCGGCCGCCCACGAGCGTGATGTGGACGTGGGTCTTCTCGCCTTCGTGGAACTGGCTCGTGAAGTCCTTCTCGCGGAGGATCTTCGAGATGCCGCCCGTCGCGGCGACGTTGCCGGCCGTGAGGGAGGACAGAGACGTCACGTCGAGCTCGCCGACATCGCCAGCGTCGGCGATGGGCTGGCCGTCGCGGCCGATGAGCAAGACCGCCTTGGCATTCGCGTCCCGGGCAAGCCGCTGGCAGACCATCGTCATCTGCTGCTGCTCCTCCGGAAACATCACATCGGGGCCGGCCATTGCACTCCTTACGGGGATCGAATCGGCGGGTCAGATCGCGCTACGCCCAGGGATGAACACAATTAACATCCGTGACGAGGGCTTTCAAGCTTCACACAGATTCTCTCGTCGGAGAAATGCCGAGATCCACCTACATCCCTCATCGGCGTTCAGCGACTATTTACATTTCGCGGCGGCCGTCGATGGCGCGCACGAGCGTGAGCTGGTCGGCGTACTCGAGCTCGCCACCGATGGGGACGCCCGTGGCGATGCGGCTCGTGCGCACGCCGAGCGGCCGCAGCAGCTTCGACAGGTAGACGGCCGTCGCCTCGCCCTCGACGGTCGAGCTCGTCGCCAGAATGACCTCGGTGATGGGGACCTCGGCGATGGGGTTCACGGCATCGGCGCAGCGCCGCACGAGCTCGGAGACGCGCAGGTCCTCGGGCCCGATGCCGTCGAGGGGCGACAGCAGGCCGTGCAGGACGTGGTAGCGGCCGCGATAGCCGCCCGTCCGTTCGACGGCGACGACGTCCTGGGGCTGCGCGACGACGCAGACGAGACCCGCGTCGCGCCGCGCGTCCGCGCACACCGCGCACGGATCGGCCTCCGTGAGATCGCAGCACACGCCGCAGAAGCGGATCTTCTGTTTGACGTCGATGATGGCGGCCGCGAGCGCGGACGCGTCCTCGGGCGCGGCGCGCAGGATGTGGAACGCGAGACGGGCCGCGGTCTTCTCGCCGATGCCGGGCAGCTTCGCGAGCTGCTGCACGAGGCGCGCGATGGGCGAAGCGAACACGTCAGCCCCTAGCTTCCAAAGAACCCTGGCGGCAGCGGCAGGCCGCCCGTCGCCTGACCGAGCTCGGACTGCGCGAGCTCGCGCGCGCGTTCGAGCGCGAGGTTGACGGCGCCCACGGTGAGGTCTTCCACCATGCGCTTGTCGCCCGATGCGAACACGGCCGGATCGACGGTGATCGAGAGGACCTCGCCCTTGCCGTTCGCGAGACAGCGCACGAGGCCGCCGCCCGTCTCGCCCGTGACCGTCTTGTCGCCGAGCGTGTCGCGCACGCGCGCGACCTCCTCTTGAATGCGGCGCGCGCTCTCGAGCAAACCTTTGATGTCGGGCAGGCTCATCAGTTGGGTCCTCTGTCGAGCGGCTTGATCTCCTTGAGCGACGAGTTGAAGACGTCTTGCGCCTTCTGGATCAGGGGATGCTTGCGCGCCTCGACCTCGCGGTTCTTCCGCTCGGCGGCGACCGCGTCGAGATCGGAGCCGACCTCGGATTTGACGAGCGAGGGCGTGCTCGCGGCCCCGACGACGAAGACCACCTTCGTGGGTTGACCCATAACGGCGGCGACGGCGTCCTCGATGTCCTTGCGCGCCTTCTCGACCTTGTCGACGTCGAAGCGATCGGCGAAGGCGAGCGTGAGGGTGCCCGCCTCGAACGACTTCACGTTGGCGTTCGCGAGCCGCATGCCGAGGACCGGCTTGCTCTCGAAGGACGCGAGGACGACGCGCCATGCGTCGGACGGCGAGAGCGATGCCGCGCGCGGCGCGGGCGCGGCCACCGGCGCGCTCGGAGCTGACGCCGGCGACGAGGCGACCGGTGGTGGCGGCGACGCGACCGCCGGTGGGGACGGCGGCGCGGCGGACGGCGGCGCGGCCCACGAGCGCGGGCCGCCCGTTGGTGTGGGCGCGGCGCCGCGCGGAGACGGCGACGCGCCGCCACCTCCACCGCCCGTCCGTGGTCCCGCGGGAGCGCCACCACTCAAGCGGCCCTCGAGCTCGTCGAGGCGGTCGAGCAAGTCGCCGATGGGCACGAGCGGCTCGGCCGCGCACAGCTCGACGGCCGCCATCTCGACGAGCAGGCGCGGCGTCTGCGAGGCCGCGGCCTCGTCGACGAGCCGCGCCCACCGATCGAACAGCACACCGAAGAGCCCCGGCGGCGCCTTGGCGACGAGCGCCTGCACCTCGGCGAGCTCATCGGGCGTCGCGTCGATCAAGAACGGCAAATCGGCGGCGTCCTTCACGCGCGCCACGATCTCGAGATCGCGCAGGAAGCCCAGGAACGCGCGCGCGAGCTGGCCGAGGTCGATGCCGCCGTCGACGGCGCGCGCGAGCGCGCGCAGCGTCGCGCCCGCGTCGCGCGCCAGCATGTGCCCCGCGACCTCGACGAGCAGCCGCCGATCGGCGACGCCCAGCACGTCGGCGACGGTGGCGCGCGTGAGCGTGGCGTCGCCCACGTAGGCGATCGCCTGGTCCAGCAGCGACAGCCCGTCGCGCACGGAGCCAGCCGCCTGCCGCGCGATGACGCGCACGGCGTCGTCGTCGGCCGCGATCTTCTCGGTCTTCAGCACGCCCGCGAGGTGCGCCGTGAGGCGCGCCGTCGAGATGAGCTTGAAGTCGAAGCGCTGCGTGCGCGAGAGGATCGTCACCGGGATCTTGTGAACCTCCGTCGTCGCGAAGATGAAGACGACGTGCGGCGGCGGCTCCTCGAGCGTCTTCAAGAGCGCGTTGAACGAGTGCGTCGACAGCATGTGCACCTCGTCGATGATGTACACCTTGCGGCGCGCGCGCACGGGCGCGTAGCGGACGCCCTCGAGGATCGACTTCGTCTCCTCGACCTTCGTGTTCGAGGCGGCGTCGATCTCGATGACGTCGACCGACCGGCCCGACGCGATCTCCTGGCACTGCTCGCAGACGCCGCACGGCTCGGCCGTGGGGCCCGTCTCGCAGCACAGCGCCTTCGCGAGGATGCGCGCCGCGCTCGTCTTGCCGACGCCGCGCGCGCCCGTAAATAGGAAGGCGTGGTGGACGCGGTTCTGCTGGATGGCGTTCGTGAGGGTCCGCGCGACGTGCTCCTGGCCCACGAGATCCGCGAAGCGCTGCGGCCGGTACTTTCTGGCGAGCACGAGGTACGACATGAGCCGAGAGAATCTACCCTACTTGTCGAGGCGGTGTGGGTGCTTACCGTGGCTCAGTCATGAGGATCGACAAGCTCACCACCAAGGCCCAAGAAGCGGTGCAGCAGGCGCAGGCGC
>DATAZS010000247.1:0-13344 GCA_036271915.1 Polyangia bacterium | reverse complement strand
TGGCGCCCGCCCTCGGCCCTTCACCCCACGGTCGGCATCCACACGCCGCTCGTCTTCGACGTCATCGGCGATCTGAAGCGCGCGGGCTTCGCGTTCGACAAGACGTGGTTCGTGCCGCACTACGAGTTCCGCTTCCCGATCTGCGGCGAGGCGGCGGCGGCCGGCATCGATCTGCAGCTGCGCCAAGCCATCGAGCCGTGGCACGTGCTGGGTGAGGAGTCCACGGCGGGCGGCCAGGCGCGCTACGTCGATTCGTCGCTCGAGCGGCTGCAAGTCAAAGTGGGCGGCTATACCGACGATCGCTACGCCGTCGCGTGCAACGGCCACCGCGTGCCGCTGCAGCCGACGGGGGTGAGCGGCGAGTACGTCGCGGGCGTGCGCTTTCGCGCGTGGCAGCCGCCGAGCGCGCTGCACCCGCGCATCGGCGTGCACGCGCCGCTCGTCTTCGACGTCGTCGATCTCTGGAACCGCCGCTCCGTGGGCGGCTGCACGTACCACGTCGCGCACCAGGGCGGCCTGTCGCACGAGCGCCGCCCCGTGAACGCCCTCGAGGCCGAGGGCCGTCGCCTCGCGCGCTTCTTCGCCTTCGGCCACACGCCCGACGCGCAGCCCGCGGGCTTCCCCGTCGAGGCCGGCAGCGCGCGCGGCTTCCCGATGACGCTCGACCTGCGCCGCGGGTGATCGCCCGCGCGCTCCGTGCGCGCAGCGAGCGCCCCGGGGGACAAACTCTGCCCAATCAAGCTCGCGATCCGCTTGAATGCCCCGCCCCTGGTCGCTCGTCGAGGGCGATAGCTCCTCCAGCGCGACGCCAGCCGGTGCTCGCGAGCCAGGTTCTCGGTGGCACGACCGGGTTCGTCGCGTTCGCCGGCGCAGCGGATCGACACCATCCGCTGAACCACGGCCCCGAGCTGCGCGGATCGATCCCTGGCGCCGTCCGCAGGTGCTTCCGAAAGTTGAGGAGTACATAGACGAGACCCCTGCGCGCCTCGGTCGGCGTGCGGAGGGATCGCCCGTGATAGCGGCTCGACCAGACGCTGCCACGCCGACGGCACGCGCGATTGATCGCCTTCGCGCATCGGACCGCCAACCCCTGAAGCCCGCGCACGAGCGCCTCGTGACTGTCGCCTTCGACGAAAAGATGGACGTGGTCCGTCTGCACGGAGAATTGCACGACCCGAAAGGCAGATTTGTGCGCATCCGCGAGCGCGCGCTGGACGGCGGGGAAGACGCGCGCCGAGCGCAGCGATGGAATCTCGCCCCTCGCGCGCCAGGTGACGTGCACCGGCCACCGCGCGCGGTGTCGGGGGCGCGGTCGATGCGACGGCGTGGGCCTCGACGCGACGAGCTTTCGTCCCGCGCCCTTCCGCCGTCCTCCCCAATGCTTCCCGTCGGTCAGCTTCAACCCAAGCTGCCTGGGCCCCTTCGTCGTCTGCCGCTTCTGCATGCAGGGTCGTCGGCACGTCCGCCGATCGGTTGCGTGGCCCTGAGGCGATCATTGCTCAATCAAGAACGAGGGACGCCACCCGCTCGTCGAGTGCCTTGCGCGCGATCGGTGTTCTTGATTGGGCAGAGATCGCCTGCCGAGGCGGGGCCGGCGCAGACCGACAGGCGAACTGCGACACGGAGATCTCAGGGGACGATCTGCCCGACGCGAGGTCCTCGGCGACACGACGGGGCTCGCCTGTCTAGGTCGCGATAGGTCTTGAATGGGCACGCGTCGCCGTGAGGCTCGACCGCCGCGGCGGAATCAGGGCAACGCCGAGTCGACGCGCGCGCCGAAGATCTCGGGGTCGGAATAGATCTGGATGAGGTTGCCCGTGCGCGAGAGGTGCTGGGCGATCGCGATCGTGAGGTGCACCACCTTCGAGCCCACGAGGACGCTCACGCGGCGGAGCTGATCGCGGTTGAGCGAGAAGAAGTGCGTCCAGTCGTCGCTCACGCTCACGGCCGGTCCGAGCGCCTCGCGCGCGTCGACGAACAGATCCAGCGGGCGATGTCGCAGGAGCTCGAGGCGGATCTCGTCGAGCGTGCTCGTCCCGAACTGCCCCGCGTCGTGGCCCGTGATCGTGACGAGCATGGCGCCCGGTCGCAGGCGACGGTAGGCGAAGACGCAGCCGCCCACTTCGAGCCGGACCTCGCCCGCCGGCGTCTCGGTGCGCGTCACGCCGTTCGCCATGAGGCCCTCAGGTTAGCAAACGGCGCCGATGGTCACAGGTACAGCCGACCGTTGGGGTAGTCGAACGTCAGCCAGCCGCCGGGCTCGAAGAGGTTGAGGGCGATGAAGCCGACGGCGTCGGTCGACGCGAAGTAGCCCACGGGCGGCTGCACGACGACGCTCGGGTTGTCGAAGTGCAGCGGGCCGACGTCGAGGCTCGTGATGCGTCCCACCTGCAGATGGACCTCGCCGCCGATGGCGTTGGCCTTGAGCTCGTCGTGGACCTGGTACGCGGGGTTGCGCTCACGCAGCGCCTGCCACATGTCCGTCGTGATGTTCAGGTACGGGCCGTCGATCGTCATCGTCGCGCTGCCCGTGTCGAGGCGCAGCGGCACCTCCATCCAGCCGTCGAGCACGCCGCTCACGCGCACGATCGTCGCGCTGTCGAGGAAGAAGGGGATGTAGCGCATGGGATCGGCGCCCGCGGGCGTGAAGCCCGTGGGGCGCGAGATCTCCATGAGCGCGGGCGCGAAGCGCAGCTGCACGACGAAGCTCTGCAGGTAGTCGTTGCCGAGCAGTCCGCCTTCGCGCGCGCCCGCGACGGGGACGTCGAACGCGCTCAGGTCTTGCTTCGTGGGCGTGAGGCCGTACCACGACAGCTCAGCGACGCCGCGCCCGCGGCAGAGCGGCATGATGCGCGCGATGCGCACCTGATCGACCTCGAGGATGCCCGCCGTGCCCGCGAGCTCCGTGTGCGCGATCGTGGGCAGGCCCAGCTCGTCGGCGAGCCTGGCGTCGACGGCGCTCACGCCCGCGCCCGTGTCGAAGATGAAGTGGTGCGGCCCCGCGCCGTTCAACGACAGCGGCAGGAAGAACTGTCCGCGCTCATAGACGCAGTCGACGAGGGGCATGGCGTGGGCCTCATTGTGAACGTCCCTCGCGAGCCCACAAGGGCTAGCCGACCAGCCAGGCGTCGATCCTTGAAAAACTGATCATATGGGTATGCTTTTTCAAGGATCGACAATTCCCCCAAGAGACCGCGTCTAAAAGCTGTCGCTCACGAGCGACAGATCGGTCTTCACCGGCACGATGCCCCAGATCTCGGAGGCGTACTGGCGAATCGTCGCGTCGCTCGAGAAGCGGCTGCCGCCCATGATGTTGAACAGCGCGCGGCGCGACCAGTCGCGCGGCGACAAGTAAGCGGCGGCGGCGCGCGCCTCGGCGGCGACGTACGCGTCGAAGTCGGCGCACACCATGAACGGGTCGTCCCACTTGAGGTTGTCGAGCACGGGCTTGTAGCGATCGCGATCGCCGAGGCTGAAGAAGCCCGACTCGATGAGCTCGAGCGCCTGCGCGAGCGCGGGGCTCTTCGCGATGAAGTCGCCGGGGCGGTAGCCGGACGCGCGCAGCGCGGCCACGTCGGGCGTCGTCATGCCGAACAGGAAGAAGTTGTCGTGGCCGACGGCGTCGCGGATCTCGACGTTGGCGCCGTCGAGCGTGCCCAGCGTGAGCGCGCCGTTGAGCGCGAACTTCATGTTGCTCGTGCCCGACGCCTCCTTGCCCGCTGTCGAGATCTGCAGCGACACGTCGGCCGACGGGATGATCGTCTGCGCGAGCGACACGCCGTAGTTGGGCACGAAGGCCATCGAGAGGCGCCCGCGCACGGCGGGATCGGCGTTGATGACGGCCGCGACGTCGTTGAGCAGGCGGATGTGCAGCTTCGCCATGAAGTAGCCGGGCGCGGCCTTGCCCGCGAAGATGTACGCGCGCGGCGTGTGCGGCGCGTCCGGCTCGCGCTTGAGCGTCAGGTAGTGCGACACGATCTGCAGGCACGCGAGCAGCTGGCGCTTGTACTCGTGGATGCGCTTGATCTGCGCGACGAACATCGCCTCGGCCGGCAGCACGACGCCCGTGCGCGCCTCGACGAGCGCGATGACGTCCGCCTTGTTCTGCTGCTTCACGCGCCACAGGGCGTCCAGGAACTTGTCGTCCTCGGCCAGCGGCGCGAGCTGGTGCAGGCGCGAGAGATCGGGCTCGTCGATCCACGACGTGCCGATGCGGCTCGTCACGAGCTGCGTGAGGCGCGGGTTGGCGTGCAGGATCCAGCGCCGCGGCGTCACGCCGTTCGTCTTGTTGTTGAAGCGCTCGGGCCACAGCTCGTTGAAGCCCGACATGAGGTGCTGCTTGAGCAGCGCCGTGTGCAGCTCGGCGACGCCGTTGACGCTGTGGGAGCCGATCGTCGCGAGGTGCGCCATGCGCACGTGGCGGCGGCCAGACTCATTGATGATGGACAGCTCGCTCAAACGTTGCAGATCGCCGGGCCAGCGCAGCTGCACGTCGTGCAGGAAGCGCTGGTTGATCTCGAAGATGATCTGCATGTGCCGCGGCAGCAGCCGCTCGAACAGCGGCACGGGCCACTGCTCGAGCGCCTCGGGCAAGAGCGTGTGGTTCGTATAGGCGAGCGTCCGGTGCGTGATCGACCAGGCCTTGTCCCAGTCGAGGCGCTCCTCGTCGACGAGCACGCGCATGAGCTCGGCGACGGCGATGGACGGGTGCGTGTCGTTGAGCTGGATCGCGACCTTGTCGGGGAACGCGTCGAACGTCTCGTGCTTGCCCTTGAAGCGCTTCACGATGTCGGCGATCGAGCAGGCGACGAAGAAGTACTGCTGCTTGAGGCGCAGCGTCTTGCCCTCCTCGCTCTGGTCGTTCGGGTACAAGACCTTCGAGATGTTCTCGGTGTCTATCTTTTCTTCGACGGCGCGGCGGAAGTCGCCCTCGTTGAAGAACTGCAGATCGAAGTCGCGCGTCGCGCGCGCCGCCCACAAGCGCAGCGTGTTCACGGTGTCGGTGCGATGACCCACGATGAACGAGTCGTAGGGCAGGCCGATGACGGCGCGCGCGTCGACCCAGCTCGCGCGCGTCGTGCCGTCCATGTCGCGGTGGAACTCGACGCGGCCGCCGAAGCGCACCGGCTGCGCGTCCTCGTGCCGCGGCAGCTCCCACGCGTTGCCGAGGTGCAGCCAGTTGTCGTGCTGCTCGATCTGACGGCCGCCGTCGATCTTCTGCTCGAACATGCCGAAGTCGTAGCGGATGCCGTAGCCGAAGGCCGGCAGCTCGAGCGTCGCGAGCGAGTCCATGAAGCAGGCCGCGAGCCGCCCGAGGCCGCCGTTGCCGAGGCCCGGATCGCCTTCGCGCTCGAGGATGTGCCCGAGCTCGAACCCGCGCTCGGCGGACAGCGCCTCGGCGGCCTCGTACAGGCCCATGTTCATGAGACACAGGCCGAGGCTGCGGCCCGTGAGGAACTCCGACGACAGGTAGCAGACGCGCTTGGCGTCCTGCTCGACGTGCGTCCGCTGCGTCGCGAGCCAGCGGTGCACGAGCCGATCGCGGACGGTGTGCGCGAACGCTTCGTAGAAATCGGTCGTCGAGGCCTCGCGCAGATCCTTGGCGCACGTGTGGATGAGGTGGCCGATGACGGCGAGGCGAAACTCCTCCGTCTGTAAGCTCGCGCGCCGGCTCGCGGCCGCGCGTGGTCTCGTCTCTGGACCTGACTCGGGGACGTGGGCCGGTGCGGTCACCTCCGCATCACAGCACTGGGCGCGTTACGGGGGCGTTTCCGACGTGTCGGAACTCTGAAACTGTGCTTGGGTTTGCGCTTCGCCTGGCGAAGCTTCACTCTTATTTGCTTCGCCCGGCGACACGTCGACCGAGACCCATAGATCGTGGCGGCCGCCGCCCATGATGACGCCGCGGACGGGGGTGACGTCGCTGTAGTCGCGGCCCCAGGCCACCGTGATGTGCTGCTCGCCCGGGACGATGTCGTTCGTGGGGTCGAGCGGGATCCAGCCGTGGCTGGGCGCGAACACCGACAGCCACGCGTGCGAGGCGTCGGCGCCCACGAGGCGCGGCTTGCCGGGCGGCGGGCGCGTCACGAGGTAGCCGCTCACGTAGCGCGCGGGCAGGCCGAGCGCGCGCAGGCACGCGATCTGGACGTGCGCGAAGTCCTGGCACACGCCGCGGCGCAAGCGCATGACCTCGTCGACGGGCGTCGCGATCGTCGTCGCGCGGCTGTCGTAGACGAAGTCCTTGTTGATGCGCGTCGTGAGCGCGCGCGCCGCCTCGATGATGCCGCGGCCCGCGGTGAACGAGGATAGGGCGTACTCGCGCGCGAGCGTCGACGTCGGTACGTGCGGCGACGTGAACACGTAGTGGCGCGCGGCGCGGGTCTCGGCCGTCGCGCCCGCGCGCACGGCGTCGCGCACGGCCTCCCACGGCGCGCTCGTCGCGGGCAGCGGCGCGCGCGGCGCGACCTCGACGTCGGCGCGCGACGTGACGCGCAGGTTGTTGTGCGGCTCGTGGATCTCGACGTACGTGCAGCGGTTGCCGAAGTCGTCGACGCGCTCGCGCCGCATGGCGGGCGGGGGCGAGATCTCGAGCTCCTCGTGCACGCAGCTCTGCTCGGACGTCGCGCGCGGCAGCAGGTGCAGGTTGTGGTGCGAGGTCGAGACGCGCTCGGAGTACAGGTACTCGGTGACGTGGACCACGTGGTGGATCACTCGGCGCCCTCCGAGAGCTGCGGCCGGCGGCGCTGCTCACTCTCGCTGAGCCGCGCGAGCTGGCGCGCCTGCGTCGCGTGATTGAGGTAGCTCTCCGTGAGCGCGTCCGACAGCGCGGGCAGCTCGCGCACGAGCTCGGCCATGAGGGTGACGAGCGCGGGCCGCCGCGCGTCCGGGTCGACCTCGGCGAGGCGGCGCACGTCGGTCTCCTCCAGGTGCGACAGCAGCGTGTCGGCGCCCTGCGCGATCGAGGACTCGACGCCCTCGTTCCCGCGCCCCGCGAGGTGCGGCAGCTTCGCGGCGTGCTCGAGCAGCGCGCCCAGCTGAAAGACGACGGAGCGCGGGTTCGTCGGATCGGTGAGCAGCAGATCGAGCACGGCGGCGGCGTGCAGGCTCGACAGATAACGGCGTCGGTACGTGATGGCGCTGTCGGCGGCCTCGAGCAGCGACTCGAGCACGAGCGACTCCGACGGGTGCGCCGACGTCAGCGTCGCGTCCAGCGTGAGCGCGAGGCTGAGCGCGCGCTCGAGGCGGCGCCCCATGTCGAGGAAGCGCCAGCCGTGGCCGCGCGACATGCTGTCCATGACGAGGCCCGAGAGGCCAGCCAGCAGCGCGATGAGGCGATCGAGCAGCGCCGACACGCCGCCCGTCGTGCTCACGGCGGCGGCCCAGGTCTCGGCGTCGCGCATCTCTTGATCGAGGGCCGTGATGACGCGCCAGGTGTCGCTCGAGAGGCGATCGCGGATGGCGCGTGCCACGCGGTGCACGGAGCGCAGCGTGTCGGCCAGCGTGCCCGGCGTGTCGCCGTCGAAGATCATGGCGCCGATCGTGCCGAAGAGCTCGGGCTTGCCCGAGGCCGCGTCGAAGGCGGGCGCCGCCGCGCGCGCCTGCGCGCGCAGCGCCGCGATGAGCGACGCGCCCGGCTCCAGCCCGTCGGGCAGGCGCGCGACCGCCGTGCGCGCGAGGCGCGCCATGGCGTCGGCGCGCTCGGCGTAGCGGCCCAGCCAATAAAGGTTGTCGGCGACGCGGCTCGGCAGATCGCCGCCGCCGCGCGACAGCTCGACGGGCGCGTCGACGGGCTTCAGCAGCGACAGCGTGCTCACGGGGCCCTCGGACACGACCCACGTGTCCTGGCTCGCGGCGCCGCGCTGGATCGAGATGTCGTGCCGCTGATCGCGCGCGGCGACGACGCCGAGGCCGCCCGGCATGACGCGATAGCCGGCGGCGCTCGACGCGTCGGACACGCTGAACGTGCGCATGAGCAACCGCCGCGGCTGCAGCGCGCCCGCCTCCCACAGCGGCGTCGTCGACAGCGTCTCTCGGTGCTGCGCGACGTAGAGCGACGGGTTGGCCTGCAGCTTCGCGCGGAGCTCACCGAGGGCGGCCGCGTCGAGCGCGTCGCAGAAGATCGGCTCCGTGCGGCCCATGGGGAAGGCCGGCTTGATGACCATCTCGCCCAGCTGCGCGAGCACGTGCGCGAGCACGCGCGGCTGGCCGCACCACCACGTCTCGACGCCGGGCAGCGCGAGCTCCTCGTCGAGCAGCACGCGACAGATGCCCGGCAAGAACGGCATGAGCGCCGCCGTCTGCACGACGCCCGTGCCGAGCGCGTTCGCGACGGCGACGTTGCCCTCGCGCACCGCCTGCAGCAGGCCCGGCACGCCGAGCGCCGAGTCGGCGCGCAGCTCGAGCGGATCGCAGAAGTCGTCGTTGAGGCGGCGCAGGATGACGTCGACGCGGTGCAAGCCGCCCAGCGTTTTGAGGTAGACGCAGCCCTCGCGCACGGTGAGGTCGGCGCCCTCGACGAGCATGATGCCGAGGTACTGCGCGAGGAACGCCTGCTCGAAGTAGGTCGCGTTGTACGGCCCCGGCGACAGAAGCACGACGCGCGGGTTGTCCTTCGCGCTCGGCGCGAGCGCTGCGAGCGTGCGCCGCTGCTGTTGAAAATACGGCGCGAGGCGCTCGACGTGACACTCGCGGAACTCGTCGGGCAGCAGGCGCGAGACGATGATGCGGTTCTCGAGCGCGTAGCCCGCGCCCGACGGCGCCTGCGTGCGATCGGCGAGCACGCACCACGCGCCCGAGCGCTGCCGCACGAGATCGGCGGCGTAGATGTGCAGGAAGCGTCCGCCCGCCGGCTTCACGCCGCGACAGGCGCGCAGGAAGCCCGGGTGCGCGAGCACGAGCTCGGCGGGGAGGTGATCCTCGTCGAGCAGCCGCTGCGGTCCATAGATGTCGGCGAGGATGGCGTCGAAGAGGCGCGCGCGCTGCGTGAGCCCCGCCGACAGGCGCGCGAAGTCGTCCGGCCCGACGACGATGGGCATGGGCCCGAGCGGCCACGGCCGCTCCATGCCCTTGGCGTCGCCGTAAGCGTTGAAGCTCACGCCGTTGTCGTGAATCAGGTGACGCGCCTGCTCCCAGCGCCGGCCGAGCTCGTCGGGCGCGAGGGCGTCGAAGCGCGCCGCGAACGCCCGCCAAGCCGCGCGGATCTCTTGGTTTTCGTCGGCCAGCTCGTCGAACGGCGTGGCGCGCGCCGCGTAGGCCTTCACGGGACCCGTCGCCGGCGCGTGGGTCGCCGGCGCGTCGGGATCGTGGGGTGCTGACAGGCTCGTTCCGGGCGTCGACATCGGGGGAAGGCGTCTTTTCAGACCGTCGACGTCGCCGACGGGAAGAAAAAGACGATAGAGCGCGCCGCGTAACCGCCCCGTTTCGGCGGGGTCAGACTTGCGTAACGCACGCGACGACTGTAGCCGACCGGACGGTTCTACGGATAGATTCCTTTGGGTGGTGACTGAGCCCGAAGGGTCGCTGTTGTTGAAGGGATACGGCGCTCTTCCCGGCGCATACGACGAGCTTGTCGATGAGGCGGGGGCGCCGCGTCCGCACGCGCGCGTCGCGGCCGACATGTTGAACGGCCTGTCGCCCGAGGGCTTCCAGCGCTGCCAGTCGCTCGCCGAGCTCTCGCTCGTGCAACAGGGCGTCACGTTCTCCGTCTACTCGGACCAACGCGGCACCGAGAAGGTCATGCCCGTCTGCCTCGTGCCGCGCGTCATGGGCGCCGACGAGTGGGCGCGCGTCGAGCGTGGCCTCGTGCAGCGGCTCACGGCGCTCGACCTTTTTCTCGATGATGTGTACGGCGACCAGCGCACGCTGCGCGAGGGCGTCGTGCCGGGCGAGATGGTCGAGAAGTCGAAGAGCTTCGTTCCGCGCCTGCGCGGCATCAAGCCCGCGGGTGGCGTGCGCATCCACATCGCGGGCGTCGACCTCATCCGCGATCCCGCGGGCACGCTGCGCGTCCTCGAGGACAACCTGCGCACGCCGTCGGGCGTGTCGTACGTGCTCGAGAACCGTCAGGTCACGAAGCGCGTCTTCCAGCACGCCATGGAGTCGGGCAGCGTGCGCCGCGTCGACGACTACCCGTCGCAGCTCGCCGAGGCGCTGCGCTCGGTCTCGCCCGAAGGCGTCGATCCCGAGGAGGCGACGGTGGTCGTGCTCACGCCGGGGCCGTTCAATTCGGCCTACTTCGAGCACAGCTTCCTCGCGCGCTCGATGGGCCTCGAGCTCGTCGAGGCCTCCGACCTCGTCGTCGACGGCGACGACGTGTTCGTGCGCACGACGATGGGGCCGCGCCGCGTGCACGTCATCTACCGCCGCACCGACGACGCGTACATCGATCCCGAGTTCTTCCGCCCCGACAGCTTGCTGGGCGTCCCCGGGCTCATGCGCGCGTGGGCCAAGGGGCGCGTCGCGCTCGCGAACGCGCCTGGCAACGGCGTCGCCGACGACAAGGCGATCTATCCCTTCGTGCCCGACCTCATCCGCTTCTTCCTGAGCGAGGAGCCCATCATCGAACAGGTGCCGACCTTGGTCTGCGCGCGCCGCGACGATCGCCAGTACGTCGTCGAGCACCTCGATCAATTGGTGGTCAAGGCCGTCGACGAGGCGGGCGGCTACGGCATGCTCATGGGGCCGCAGGCGTCGGTCGCCGAGCGCGAGAAATTCCGCGAGCTCGTGCTCGCCGAGCCCCGCAAGTACATCGCCCAGCACCGCGTCGAGCTGTCGACGTGCCCGACCTGGGTACCCGAGCGCCGCCGCCTCGAGCCGCGGCGCGTGGATCTGCGGCCGTTCGTGCTCGCGAGCCGATCAGGCACGGGCCCGCCCTCGCGGTGGGTCTTGCCGGGTGGCCTCACGCGCGTCGCGCTGCGCGAGGGCTCGTACGTCGTCAACTCGAGCCAGGGCGGCGGCTCGAAGGACACCTGGGTCCAGATGAGCAGCTCATCGTGATCTCCCGTGTCGCCGATCATTGCTTCTGGGTGGGCCGCTACCTCGATCGCGCAGAGAGCACGGCGCGTCTCCTCCAGGTTACGCGCTCGCTCGCCTTCGACGCCGAGATGCCGACGACGGCCGTGTGGCGCCCCGTCGTCACGGTCTCGGGGCAGTACGCCGACTTCGCCGAGCGCTTCGGCGACCGCGCCGCCGGCATGGGCGACGTCGTCCAGCGCTACATGACGTGGGCGCCCGAGAACACCGTCTCGATCCGCAACTCGATCTGGGGCGCGCGCGAGAGCGCGCGGTCCGTGCGCGAGGTTCTGAGCCTCGACATCTGGCAGGCCACGAACGAGCTCTATCTCTGGTTCGTGAGCGAAGAGGCGCAGAAGCAGTTCCAGATCGATCGCGACGACATCTACCGCCAGATTCGTCGCCAGACACAGCTGTCGCTCGGGCTCGTGCGCAGCACGATGCTGCACGACACACCCATGGACATCCTGTGGCTGGGCGTGCTCCTCGAGCGCATCGGTCAGACGGCGCGCATCCTCGACATGCACCACTACTTGCTCGACGACGATTCGGGCAAGCACCAGATCGTGCAGACGTCGCTGTGGCTGTCGCTGCTGCGCACGTGCTCGGGCTTCGAGGCCTTCATGCGCGTGCACAAGGGCCGCGTCACGGGCAGCGACGCCGTCGAGTTCTTGCTGTTCGAGGAGCGCTTCCCGCGCTCGCTGCGCTACTGCGTGCGCTCGGCCGTCGGGCTCGTGCGCCGCATCTGGCCCGAGCAGCTCGCGTCGATCGGCGGCGCGCCCCTCGCGCGCCTCGCGGCGCTCGACGACTGGCTCGGCGAGCGCAAGCGCGATCTGCTCCCGTCTTCGATCCACGATCTGCTCACGCACGTCGTCGACGAGGTCGCGCTCACGTGCAGCGAGACGCGGCAGGCGATCTCGGGCGTGACGCTCGTGCCGGACGCCCCACCGACCGAGGCCGGCGCGACAGACGAAGGCGCGACCGAGGCGCCCACGCCCCCGGTGACGCCGCAATAGCCTCGTGCAACCTCCCCAATCGCGTCGTTTCATTTAACGCGTGAGAAACCCTCCAGAAACAGATCCGGGCGCACAGTCGGAGGTGATGTTGACCGCCGCCGATCGCAATCGTTCGGTCCTCGTCCACGAACGCGCCGACCGGAGCCTCGACGGCATCTTCCGGTTGATCGAGGCCGCGGGGCAGCCGCGTCCGCTCGCCGAGGTGCTCGCGCGCATGTGCGCCGACGTCTCGGCCATCGCGGCCGCCGACGTCGTGAGCGTCTACGTGCGGGACGCGAGCGACGACCAGGTGTTCACGATGCGCGGCAACGTGGGCTTCCCCGCCACGTCGATCGGCAACGTCCACCTGCGCCAGGGCGAGGGCATCACGGGCTTCGTCGCCGAAAAGCTGCTGCCCGTGTCGGTCGCCGTCGCCGATCGCGACGAGCACTTCAAGTACATCCCCGGCCTCGGCGAGGAGCGCTTCCCCGCGATGCTCGCCGTGCCCATCGTGCGCGCGGGCGCGGCCGCCGCCGTGCTCGTCCTGCAGCGCGGCTCCGACCACGAGTTCTCGGGCGAGGAGGTCGTGCTCGCGACGGCGCTCGCCGCCGTCATCAGCCACGCCTTAGAACGCGCCGAGGAGCGCGAGCGCACGCAGCGCGAGACGGGCCGCGCGAGCGTGCGGCTGCCTGGCACGTCGCTGTCGCGCGGCGCGGCCATGGGGCGCGCCGCCGTGTTGCCGACGCTCGCCGCGCTCGCGCGCGGAACCGTCCCGCCGCCCGCCGCGACGATCTCCGTCGACGTCGCGCTCGAGCGGCTCGAGGCCGACGTGCGCAAGCTCGCCGCCGGCGCGACATCGGCCGAGCTCGCGAGCCTCATGCTCATCCTCTCCGACCGTCGCTTCCGTGATCGCCTGAGCGCCGCCGCGGCCGGCGCGACGCCGCTCAAGAGCATGTCCGAGCTCGCGCGCGAGTACGCGCGCGTCGCCTTCTCCGCCGCCGGCGACGAGGCGACCGAGGCGCTCATGAGCGAGCGCGCCGCCGAGATCGAAGATCTTTGCGTGATCGTCCACGCCGTGACGACGGGGCAGACGCTCCTGCGTCCGGGCGACATCGTCATCTCGGAGCGCCTTCGCACCTTCATGGCGGCGCACGCGCTCGCGCGCGGCGTGTCGGCGCTCGTCGTCGACGGGACGCTGGGCGAGGGCGGCGCCGTCGCCACGCTCGCGCGCGCCGCCAGTGTGCCGCTCGTCGCGGGCGTCGCCGGCGTCTTCGCCTGGGTTCATCCCGGAGATCTGCTGGTCGTCGACGCCGACGCCGGAAGCGTCCGCGTGAACCCC
>DATAZS010000246.1:0-9369 GCA_036271915.1 Polyangia bacterium | reverse complement strand
CGATCCCAGTAGTAGTGGCCGATCTCGTGGCGAAAGTGCCCGAGCAACGTTCGATACGTCTCGCCGAGCTCGACGCGCGTCTTCTCGCGAAACGGCGAGTCGGCCTCCGCGATGTTGATCGTGATGAGGCCCAGATCGTGGCCGATCATCACCTTCTCCTGGCCCGGGAGATCTTGCTTGAACGAGAACGCGAGGCCGCGCGGCTGCTCGGCGCGCGGCTCGACGGGAAGCTCGAGCGCGAGCAACGTAAAGACGAGGCGGCGCTTCGCGCGCTCGAGCTTGAGCCATTCGTCCTTTGCCTTCGGATCGGACAGGTTCGGAATGAGCTCGTTGAGCCTGCACGCGCGGCAGAACCGATGGCCGTCGGCCTCGGCGACGGCCCAGTTGCAGGCGGCATGATCGATCTGGTTGCCGCACAAACGATAGCGCGCACCGTCCGCCTTTGGTCCGAGCGCCGCGAAGAGCCCCGGCGCACCGTCGACGGGCTCGAGCGCCGTCAGCGTCTCGCGATCGGCGAGAAATGCCAGCGCGTGGCCGCAGCTCGTGCACTGCGAGTTTTCGAAGTAGACGATCTGACCGCACGCGGGACAAGTGAACAGCTGCATGAGGAGCCCGAACCTAGGGTGGGCAACGTCAAGCGCAAGGCATGAATTTCGGCGCACGCGAAATCAGTGCCGCTTGAAGTACTGGACGGCGCGCTCGTGCGCCTCGGCCGCCTGGCGCGTCTTGAAGGTGCCGAGGTTCCGGCGCCGCCCCGTCTTCGGGTTCAGCTTGCGCGAATAGAGACGGTAACCTCCCGACGAGAGCTTTCTGATCATGACGACCCCCGCTCACAACTTGGGTCGGGGTCGCGCCGTGGGAAGATCCGCTAGGGCAGCTTGGGCGGCGCGAGGACGTCGGCCGACGGCGGATCGCAGCTCAGCGACTCGAGGAACGCGACGAGCGACGCCTGCTCGTCGGCCGACAGATAGAGCGGCTTGAACGGCGACGACTCGGCGCCCGGCGTGTTGGGCTCCGTGATGCCCTGGCTGTAGTGCCACACGACGTCGGCCAGCGTCGCGATCGAGCCGTCGTGCATGTACGGCGCCGTGAGCGCGACGTTGCGCAGGCCCGGCGTGCGGTACGCGCCGATCTGGATCGTCGACAGGTCGGCCGCCGCGAGCGCCACCGAGAACGCCGACGTCGGATCCTGCGCCGGCGCGTCGCTCCACATCGAGTCGCGACGGAATCCGCTGGCCTTCAATTTTTGAACGCCGTCGCGCGCGCCCCACGGCAGACAATTCTTGGGGCCGCCCATGTGCGTCGGGCTCACGGGCGCGCAGTCGCAGACGCTGCCCGCGGGGCAGTCGGCCTCCGTGGGCACGGCGGTGCCCGTCTGTCCGACGCCCACGTTGTGAAACGCGTCGTCGGAGAAGAGCGGCGTGTTGTGACAGTCGCTGCAGCCGGCCTTGCCCACGAAGAGCAGCGCGCCCGTGCGCGCGTCGTCCGAGATCCCCGACGACGAGTCACCCTTCCCCGCGCGCACGTCGTCGATCCACCGATCGAAGGGCGACGTCCCCGTGATGAGCGTGCCCTCGTACGCCGCGATGGCCTTGCCGAAGTCGACGAGCACGCGCGTGATGAGCGCCTGATCGGCGGCGGCCATGCAATCGTACGCGTCACCGAACGGCTCGCTCGCGTCGCCCGGCTGACAGCCCGCGACCTTTCCAGGCTTGCCCTGCAGCGGGAAGCGCGGCCAGCACCCCACGGCGCCCGTCGTCGTCGAGGTCGCCTGTCGGCACGACGCGGGGCACGCCGCGCCCGTGTCGGCGCACTGCCCGTCGGCGCCGACGAGCGCGCGCACGGCCGAAGAGGCCCCCGCAAGCGGCAGCGGGTAATCGGCGAAGACCTTCCCGTAGGCCGCGCCGTAGAGATCGTTGATGAGCCACGCCGTCTGCAAACGGTTGCCGTTCGTCGTCAGCGGATTCTCGTTGTCGGCGACCGCCTGCGCCCACAACGAATCGACGCGCCCGTTCCAAAGATGCATCGAATAAAACGCCGAGTCGTAGGTCGCGATCGAGTTGTTGTAGGTCCACCCTGCGCCGACGGACACGTTGCCCGGCGCGCTCGCCGGATCGACGCCGGCGTGTCCCTCGTCGTGACAAGAGATGCACGCGACGCCCGCGCTCTGTCCGGTGGCCGTGCGACCGAACGGCATCGTGCGATTGAGCGCATCGAGCATCGTCGACGGTCCGGAGAAGCGCGTGTCGAAGTAGAACATCTTGCCGAGCGCGATGGCGTCCGCATTCGTCGCGTAGCGATTGCTGGGATCCGCGGGCGCCACCTGCGGCAGATCGGCGAGCGCCTCGATGCGCGCGCGATCGCTCTGCGACCACGCGCAATCGCCGCCGCTGCACATGAAGCCGCCGCTCTGACAGCCGGCGAGCGCCGCGCAAGCCAAGAGGCTCATCTCGACCCACACCAACGCTCGATGTCGCTCACGCATGAAGATCTCCTCCGTTGCGAAGCACGTCTCTCGGCCGTGTAAATCGCGGGCTTAAGCCCGTCTGTGTGTGCTCTTTTGCCGACGCCTCATCGAATGTCGGAGACTCGATCGCGGGCGTTTGTACGAAGCTTCACCGTTGGTGGGCTCACAGTTAAGTTTCGTTGAGTGGCGACGAAGGGACATGTCCCGGTGTCGACTCATTCGAGCCAGCGATTGGTGGAATTCTCGCCGACGACCTCGACGGTGAGTGGGCGACGCGCGGCCGTTCTCCGGGCAGACATGTCGGAGACCACATCTCGTCGAAACGTCAGCGACGCCACACTTCGTCGCAGCCGAGATGAGTCCACCGTTGCGCGCGAGGAACATTCATTCCGCGACGCGTTGGTTGCGCGCGGGGGACGGGCATGACGAACGCGGCGGAGACAGGCAAGGACGCGCGCGGCGCGATCGCCGCCGTGTTGCCGGGGCTGCTGCTCGCTTCGGCCGTCGGCGTGAGCGCGCTTGTCGTCAAGCGCTTCGTCCCCGCGAGCGCGGGGCTGCCCGACGTGCTCGTCGCGCTCATCCTCGGCTCGGTCGTCATCAATTCTCCGCTCGGGCGCTGGTTGGGCGTGGGACCGCACGACCGCGGCCGCAACCGCTGGGGCACGGGCCTCAACTTCGTCGGCAAGACCGTGCTTCGCGTGTCGGTCGTCTTCATGGGCCTACGCATCGAGGCTCACCTCTTCGGCTCGCGCGACGTCGTCGCCATCGCGCTCGCGCTCATGACGGCGCTGCCCACGACGTACTTCGTGACCCACGCGCTCGCGATCCCGCTCAAGGTGCCGCGTCGGCTCGCGGATCTCGTGGCCGCGGGCACGATGATCTGCGGCGCGTCGGCCATCAACGCCGTCGCGCCCGTCGTGGGCGCGCGCCGCCAAGAGCAAGGCGTCGCGCTCGCGACGATCTTTCTCTACAGCGCCGTCGCGCTCGTGCTGTTTCGCGCGATCGCGCACGCCGCCGGCCTCACCGCAGGCCAGGGCGGGCTGTGGAGCGGGCTCGCCGTCAACGATCTCGCGAGCGCCGTCGCCGTCGGCGCGCAGATGGGCGGAAGCGGCGCCGAGATGGCAGCCGTGAGCAAGTCGGCGCGCGTGCTCATGCTCGCGCCCATCCTCGTCATGTTCTCGCTCTCGCGCGGCACGGCCGGCTCGCGGGCCGACCTGAAGCGCACGATCGTCGGTCACATCCCCGGGTTCGTCGTCGGCTTCCTCGTGCTGACGTTCGTGCGCGCGGGCGGCGACGCCTTGTTCGGCGCCGCGAAGGCCTGGCGGGACGTGCTCGGCGCGGATCGGCAAATCGTCGCCTTCGCGACCGTGACCGTCTCGGCCGGCATCGGTCTGCACCTCGAGCTCAAGGGGCTTCTGTCGGCGGGTGCGCGCGCCGTCGCGCTGGGCGCGATCGCGGCCTCCATCATGAGCGGCCTCACGCTGGCGCTCGTCGTGTTCGCGGCGCGCGGCTCCGAGCCCGGCCTCCTCGCGACCTCGGCGTCGGCGCTCGTCGGCTCGTTCACGCTGCTGCAGATCGCGCGGCGCGCCCAGGCGAGGAAGGCAGCGCCCGGCGAGGCCACGCGCCGCCGTCGCGCGGCCGCCGGCTTGCCGTCGCTCACAGACAGCGGCGCGCGCTACACGTCGCCCAGCGGGGAGTACCCCGCGTCGTGATTTCCAATCGCACCGTCACCGAACCCTCAAACGCACGCCCAGGAGGACACATGAGCGCGCTCCCAAACTCCCGCGAGAACCATCTCTGGCTCGGCGCCGTCGCCCTGTCGGTCGCTCTGGCTGGATGCGGAGCCACGCCCGTAAACGATCCAACGACGAGCACCTCGAGCGAGCAGCTGTCGTCCTTTGGCTTCGGCTCCGGCCAGCCCTTCGCGCCTCCGGCGCGCGCGCGCGTCGTCGCGCAGGGAATTCCGGGCGCGGGCTCCATCACGCAGGTGGGCACCTTTCACCGCGGTGGCCCCATCCATGACAAGGCCGTGTTCGCGGCGCTCACGGCGCCCGGCATGATGCTCGATCCAGCGCGCCTGCTCGTCGCGAGCTCGTCCAGCTTCGGCGCGACGCTGTCACGGCCGCTCGAAGCGCCTGGCAGCGTGCTCTCGCTCGACGTGAGCCAAGGGCTGCTCACGGTGCCGCCCGACTTCGCGCAGATGGGTGGTCAGGCCGCGACGACCGACGGGCGCGCGCGCATCTACGCCAACCAGGACGCGGCGTTCCTCAACAGCCTCACGAGCCCGACGGCCGTGACGGCGGCGTTGCCGTCGACGAGCTTGCCGCTCGGCATCTCACTCAACCGCGGCTTCGGACGTCCGTGGATCGCGAACGCGCCCACGGGCGCGAACGGCGCGGGCACGATCACGGTCGATGATCCGAACGGCGCGCCGCTCGTGGGCGCGCCCTCCCCCACGGCGGGCGGCATCTTCGCGGGCGACGAGACGAACCGGGGCCCGGCGTCGACCGAGGGCCTCGGCCACGGCGCCGTCGCGACGGCGCTGCTCACGAAGGCTCCCGACGGAACGGGCAAGGCCGTGTTCCTCGCGGCCGAGGCCGACGGCAGCATCGTGCAGGTCAACGTGCTCAAGGGCGTCGACGGCTTGGCGCCCGCGGGGACGTTCACAGCGCTGCCCGCGGTCACCGTCGCCGCGACCCAGTCGATGGCGCGCGACGCGGTCACGCGCGTCGGCCTTGTCTTCAACTGGGTGCCGACGCGCATCGCGTATGTCACCGACCCGCTCGCCGATCGCGTCGTCGCGCTCGACCTCGCCGACGACGGCACGCTGTTCACGGCGGGCGCGCCGCGCGAGATCCGTTCGCGCTTCTTCGATCGCCCCGTCGATCTCGCGGCAGCGGTGCCCGAGGTCGCGAGCGACAACTTCTCGAGCAACACGACGCTCGGCGGCGGCTCCGATCTCTACGTGCTCAACCGCGGCAACAACACGATCGTGCGCGTCACGCAGGCGGGCGCCGTCGTCGCCGCCCGGCGCATCGTCGCCGATCTGCCGTCCTTCCGCGTGAACGGCCTCACGGTCTCCGAGGACGCGCAGACCATCTGGGTCACCGTCATCATGGAGGGTGGCCGCGGCGCCGTGCTGCAGATGGAGAGCTTCGGCGCGGGTTTCATCACGCCCACGATGGTCGACCACGCCCAGCGCGCGGGCGCCGTCGGCCCGATCGCCTTCGGCGCCGACATGTTCGCGACGCAGCTCTCGCCGCTGCAGCTCGTGGGGCCGCTGTTCAACGGCCGCGCCTGCGGTGACTGCCACAACAATCCCATCGAGGGCGGGATGGGCGCGACGGCCGACACGTTCGTCACGCGCGTCGGTCGCATCTCGAACGGCATGTTCGATCCGCTCGTCGGAATGGGCGGCCCCGTGGCGCGCGCGCACTCGATCTCCGAGCTCGGCTTCCCGTGCGGCCTGCGCGCCGGCATCACGCCGCTCGCCAACGTCACGTCGAAGCGCAGCGCCATGACCCTGCGCGGGACGTCGCTCATCGACTTCGTGCAGAACCGCGACATCCTCACGGCGCAGGCGGCCGAGCCCGACGCCGTCCGCGGCAAGATCAATCAACTGTCCGACGGCCGCCTGGGGCGCTTCGGCTGGAAGGCGCAGTTCGCGACGCTCGTCGAGTTCATGGGCGACGCCTTCACGAACGAAATGGGCGTCACCAACCCGCTCTCCCCGCGCGACGAGGTCAACGGGTGCGGCGCCGGCCTGCTGACGCCCGAGATCGACGCCGTCCCCGTGCAGGCCGTCACGGCCTTCATGAACACGCTCGATCCGATCGTGCCGGACGCCTCCTGCCTCGCCTCGGCGGGCGCGACGACGTTCGCGACGCTGGGCTGCGCGGGCTGCCACACGCCCTCGTTCCCCGGGCCGACGCGCACGATCAACCTGTACTCCGACCTGCTCGTGCACGACATGGGCGCGAGCTTCGACGACCACTTCGTTGCGGGCTCGGCGGGCGGCACCGAGTGGCGCACGGCGCCGCTGTGGCGCGTGTCCGATCGCGCCCACTTCCTGCACGACGGGCGCGCCGCGACCCTGACGGACGCCATCGCGGCGCACGGCGGACAGGCCGCCCCGGCGGCGGCGGCCTATGCGGCGCTGGACGCGGCGACGCAACAGGCCTTGCTGGATTTTCTGGGCTGCATCTAATTCAACCCGCTTGTGCTGGTTGTTTACAAATCAACAATCATTGAACGCGTTTGCTTCATTACGCTTGACGAACAATTGTTCAGTCTTTTGTAACGGAGCCGATGTCATGGCGGTCGAATGAACGCCCGTGGACGTTGGAGACGAACGACGGCGGCGCGCGGAGTCGCGCTCGCGGCGGCCACGCTGGTCGCGGCGAGCGCGGGTCTCGTCGCCGCCGCCGAACCGAATGCGCCGGCGACCGCGACGCCCAACTTGGCCGCGCCCGACGACACGGCAGAAGACAAGGTCGACGAGGTCCCGATCGATCCGCTCGCGAAGATCGCCGAACTCGAGGCCCGCCTCGACCAGCAACAGTCGGTCATCGTGGGCCGCCAGCCGCGCGTCATCGTGGGCGGCTACATCGACCTGGGGTTCTTCGCGACGGAGGGCAACGGGTCAGGCATCGTGCGCGATCAGGGCCACGCGCTGTTTCCGCAGTACTCGAACTACGGCTGGCTGTTCTACGGCGACATCTTGTCGACGGCCGTGAACTCGCGCGGTGAGGTCGCCGATCTCGGCGACGCCACGGGCGCGCCGCCGCGCTTCGACAGCATCCACTCGGGGGGCGCGCCCGGCTTCATCGCCAACGAGATCAACCTCAACTTGACCTCGGGCCTGGGCCCGACGGCCATCGCGACGGCGAGCATCAACTTCACGCCGCGCACGGGCTCGAACTTCAGCCTGGGCGACGCGCTCGACGCCGACATCGCCCAGCTCGAGTGGATGCCGACGAGCTCCCAGAAGACGTCGATCTTCGTCGGCAAGTTCGACTCCGTGCTGGGCATCGAGTACCGCGAGCGCAAGTCGAACCAGCGCTACGGCATCACGCCGTCGCTCATCGCGCGCTACACGACGGGCACGGCGCTCGGCATGAAGATGCGCTCGAAGTTCGGCCCCGACGACGTGCTCGTCATCGCGGGCTCGATCACGAACGGATCGTTCACGCAGGAGCAGTTCCACTTCTACAACGAGATCGACACCAACCTCGGCAAGACGGCGAGCGGCCGCATCTCACTGCACCCGCCCATCCCGATCGACATGGAACTGGGCGCGTCGGCCTCGTACGGCGCGCAGGATCGTTCGCCGAACGACATCGGCAAGATGTGGTTCGTGGGCGTCGACTATCAGTTGCACCTGCGCCGCGCCGATCTCAAGGCACAGTACCTGAAGGGCGCGGCGCCCGGCGATCCCGCGAACGAGGTCTACGGTCTTCAGCTGCACGGCGGCGGCTACGTCGAGCTCGACGGCTTCGTGCTCCCGCACTTCGGCATCCTCGCGCGCGCCGAGTACCGCGACGCGTTCGTGTGGCTGGGCGATCCGACCGCGCCGGGCGGGGCCGACCGCGCGTACCTCACGAAGTCGTGGCGCGCGACGGGCGGCATCCACGTCAACTTCACCGATCGCGTCGTGCTCAAGGCCGAATACCTGCACAACGGCGAGTACGGCGGCATCCCGCAGATCCGAAACGACGTCTTCACGACGTCGCTGGTGTTGATCGAATGACCACGCGAGGCGAAGCATGAGCATCAGAACCAAACGGCCAATCGTCACGGGTCTCTTGGTGGGCCTCGCCCTCGGCCAGATCGCGCTGCCCGTGGGCGCGCAGGAAGGCAGCAACAAGGCCGCCGAGGGCCCGCCCACGCGCGCCGAGTTCAACAAGCTGCAGAACGACGTGCGCGAGCAGCGTCAGCTCATCATCGAGATGCTTCAGACCGAGCAGCAGCGCTACGACATGCTGCTGCACCTGCTGAACGGCCAAGGCGGCGGCGCGCCGTTGCCGGGACTGCCGGGACCCGCCGCGGCCAACGAGCCCGCGGCGACGGATTCTGAGCACAAGGCCCTCAAGAAGAGCTCGGCCGCGCCGGCCGAGCGACGCTTCGGCGCGATCGAGGGCAAGGTCAGCGTCGCGGGCGGCGCCGCCGACGACGTCTACGTCTACGTCGACAACCTGCGCGGCCCGTCGACGAGCCACAAGGGCATCGAGATCAAGCAGGAGGGCCGCCAGTTTAGCCCGCGCGTCGCCGTCGTCCAGTCGGGCACGAACGTCATCTTCCCGAACTTCGATTCCGTCTATCACAACGTGTTCTCGAACTCGCCGCGCAACACGTTCGATCTCGGCACGTACCAGGCCGGCGACAAGCCGCGCTCGGTCACCGTCAACGGTCCGGGCGTCGTCGAGGTGTTCTGCAACCTGCACCAGAAGATGAGCGCCAAGATCCTCGTCGTGCCGAACGCGTTCTACACGAAGGTGCGGCCCGACGGGACGTTCAGGCTCGAGAACGTGCCTTCGGGCGCGCGGCGCCTCGTCGCGTGGAGCCCGGAGACCAAGCCGGTCGCGCAGCGGGTCGAGATCTCGGGCGCGACGACCGAGGTGTCGTTCTCGCTCGAGCATCAGGAAGCGGGTGCTCACACGAACAAGTTCGGTCAAGCGTACGGGTCGTACAAAGATTAATTGCAGAGACTAGGCGGCCATCTCACGCGAAGGAGCAGAATGCGTCGGATCCGCGTCTTCATCGGAGTCTTGCTCATGCTGGGCGGGCCATCGGCCGGAATCCTCGCCATGCGCGCCGCCGTGGGCGATCAGGCGCGTGCGCAGGCGGCGTTGCTGGCCGCCGCGAGCCGTGACGCCGAGGCGCGCGACGCGCAGGTGAGACAG
>DATAZS010000245.1:0-2331 GCA_036271915.1 Polyangia bacterium | reverse complement strand
CGCGGCCGCCCGAGCTTCGAGGCGCGCTTCTGGAACGAGGCGCGCGGATGCCTCTACGACGTCGTCGACTGCGATCACGTCGCGGGCGCCGTCGACGCGCGCCTGCGGCCGAACCAGATCTTCGCCGTCGGGGGCTTGCCGTTGCAATTGCTGACGCCGGCCCGCGCCGCGCGCCTCGTGGCCGCCGTCGAAAGACAGCTGCTCACGCCGATCGGGCTGCGCACGCTCGCGCCCGGCGAGCCCGGCTACCAGCCGCGCTACGCCGGCGGCGTCGCCGCGCGCGACGGCGCGTACCACGAGGGCACCGTTTGGCCGTGGCTCATGGGCGCATTCGTCGAGGCGCAGCTGCGCGTGGGCGCCGTCGACGCGCGCGCGGCGCGCGGACGATACCTCGCGCCGCTCATGCGCTCACTCGACGTCGCGGGGCTCGGCCACCTGCCCGAGGTCGCCGACGGCGACGCGCCCCACGCCCCCGGCGGCTGCCCCTTCCAAGCGTGGTCGCTCGGCGAGCTGCTGCGCCTCGATCGCAAAATCGTAGCTATGGTTCAATCGCCCACGCCGTCGGTCACGGTTCCGCAGGAACCAGGGAGAGGAGAGCGGAGATGAAACAGAGCAAAGACTATTTCGCCGAGGAGGGATTGCCCGAGGCCGTCCAGCCGCAGGTCGCCGTCGTGCGCAGCCTCGTCGGTCAGAAGGCCATCGTCACGGGCGCGAATTCGGGCATCGGGCGCGGCGTCGCGCTCGCGCTCGGCCACGCGGGCGCGGACGTCGTCGTCAACTACGTCTCGCGCCCCGAGGAGGCGCAGAAGGTCGTCGCCGACATCGAGGCCTCGGGCGCGCGCGCGTTCGCGTTCAAGGCCGACGTCAGCCAAGAGGCCGAGGTGCAGGCGATGTTCGCCGAGGCCGTCGAGACCTTCGGCGCCCTCGACATCATGGTCAGCAACGCCGGCCTGCAGAAGGACGCGCCCTTCGAGGAGCTGTCGGTCGCCGCGTGGGACCTCGTGATGAACGTCAACCTCAAGGGCCAGTTCCTGTGCGCGCGCGAGGCCGTGCGCACGTTCAAGAAACAAGGCATCCGCCATGGCGTCTCGTGCGCCGCGGGCAAGATCCTCTGCATGAGCTCCGTGCACGACATCATCCCGTGGGCGGGCCACGTCAACTACGCGGCGTCGAAGGGCGGCGTCATGATGATGATGAAGTCGATAGCGCAGGAGGTCGCGCCCTGGCGCATCCGCGTCAACAGCATCTCGCCGGGCGCCGTGCGCACGCCCATCAACGAAGAGGCGTGGAGCACGCGCGACGCGTACAACTCGCTCATGACGCTCGTGCCGTACAAGCGCATCGGCGAGCCCGCCGACATCGCGCGCGCCGCCGTGTGGCTCGCGTCCGACGACTCCGACTACATCACGGGCGCGACGATCTACGTCGACGGCGGCATGACGCTGTACCCGGGCTTCGAGACGGGCGGTTGATGCCCGCCGATCCTTACAAGCGCATCTACGCCGTCGTGCGACGCGTCCCGCGCGGGCGCGTCGCGACGTACGGGCAGGTAGCGGCGCTCGCGGGGATGCCGCGGCACGCGCGCCAGGTCGGCTACGCGCTCCATCAGTTGCCGGCCAACAGCGCCGTGCCCTGGCATCGCATCGTCAACGCCAAAGGCCGGATCAGCCTGCGCGCGAACGGGCTCGGCTACGAAGAGCTGAAGGCGCAGCTCCTGCGTCGCGAGGGCGTGCGCTTGAGCGAAGGCGCCATCGCGCTGCCACGCTTTCAGTGGCAGCCGCGGTAAGATCGGACGATGCCGGCGCCCGAGACCACCCCCACGCGCGTGCGCCTCGACAAGTGGCTGTGGGCGGCGCGCTTCTTCAAGACGCGCTCGGCGGCCGCCGACGCCATCGACGGCGGCAAGGTCGACGCCAACGGCGAGCACGCGAAGCGCTCGCGCCTTGTCGTCGTCGGCGACGTGATCGTCATGCGGCGCCCGCCGTACGAGCACGAGATCGTCGTGCGCGCGCTGTCAGAGACCCGCGGCCCCGCGAAGGAGGCCGTGCTGCTGTATGAGGAGACGCCCGCGAGCAAGACGAAGCGCGAGTTGCTCTCGTATCAATTGAAGAACGCGCCCGTGTTGACGTTCCACGGCACGGGCCGCCCGACCAAGCGCGACCGCCGCGTCATCACCAAGATCAAACAAGGTTGGTAAACGACGTTGGTAACGATGTTGGTAACGATCGTGATACTCGATCCGCCATGCGCCTCCCACGCTCGACGACCCTCTTCTTAGCGGCGATCTCGGCGTGCAGCAGCAGCGGCCCCGGCGGGCCCCCCGTCGCGAGC
>DATAZS010000244.1:0-4993 GCA_036271915.1 Polyangia bacterium | reverse complement strand
CATCGACCCGCGCGATCGCACGAGCTTCTATTACGCCATGGAGGGAGGCGCCGCGGGCCTCGAGTTCGAGATCGACTGGAGGGCGGGCACGTCTCGCCCGCGATCGATCTACTGGCTCGGCGAAAACGACCCCGCGGCCCCGCCCGGCGTCACGGGCCCCGAGACGTCGATCTACGTCGACGGGCGGCAATACATGACCGACGTCTACAACAGCCAACCGATCGGCGGCCCCATCGTGGGCAACGTCTGGCTCATGCGCGGCGGCGTCGCCGTCCGCGTCGCCTCGTTGGGGCGCGCCGACCAGTGGCCGCTACTGACGACGCCGCCGTTCCGCGCCCGCTGGCCCGCGCGCGCGGATCCGGACAAGACCTCCGCCGCCATGGTGTACGCGTGGTCCGACCTGAACGGCGACGGCCGCGTCACGCCCGACGAGATCACGATCGCGCCCGACCACGTTGGCAGCCTCACGCTCGACGCGCACCTCGGCTTCTGCACGAGCACGGCGACGGTCTACGCGCCGACGGGCTTCACGGCCGCGGGAGCGCCGCTGTACGACGCGCGCGGCGGCCGACGCAGCGCGGGCGACTTCGCCCTCGACAGCGTAGGGAGCGGCAGCGGCCAGGTGCGCGCGCTGCGCGACGGGTGGGTCTTCTCGTCGGGCGGACCCGTGCGCGGCTTTCACGACGGCAGCCCGCGCTGGACGTACCCGAACGAGTGGCCGGGCCAGCAGGCCGGGGTGCTCTCGACGCCGCCCACGCACGCCGGCGAGCTGATGGCGACAGCGCGCATGTTGCCGCAGACGATCACGCCGCGCGGAGGCGACGCCGGCGAGCTCGTCGCGCTCAACGGCGACAAGGGAGACGTCTTTCTGATGACGGCCGACGGTCTCTTCGTCTCGACGCTGTTCCACGACGTGCGCCAGGCTCCGTCGTGGAACATGCCGGCCGCGACGCGCGGCATGTCGGTCGCCGACGTCAGCCTCCACGAAGAGTCGTTCTGGACCAACCTCACGCAGACGGACGACGGCGACGTCTTCGTCGTCGGCGGTCACCACCACAGCAGCATCGTGCGCGTCGACGGCCTCGAGACCACGCGGCGGTTCACGGCGCCCCCGCTCGTGCTCACGCCCGCGCGCGCCGAGGTCGCGCGCCTGTACCGCGTGCGCGTCGAAGCCGCGCGACAAGCGCGCGCGGGCCGCGATCTGATGACGATCTCGCTGCGTCACCGACCGATCGCCGTCGACGGGAAGCTCGACGACTGGCACGACGCCCAGTGGGTAATCATCGACGAGCCCGAGGGTCGGCTCGGCGCCGAGCTCGGACGCATCGAGGCGGCCGCGGCCGTCGTGGGCCCGCGCCTCTACCTCGCGTTCCGCGCGAAGGACCGCGCGCTGCTCCGCAACTCGGGCGAATCGCCGCAGATGTCGTTCGCGACGGGCGGCGCGCTCGACCTCATGCTGGGAACGAACGCCGCCGCCGATCCGCGGCGCGATCGCGCGGCGGCGGGCGACCTGCGCCTCGTCGTGACGCGCGTCGCGGGCAAGCCGCGCGCGATGCTCTATCGGCCGCGCGTCCCCGGCCGACGCGGCCCGCCCGTCGCGTTCGCGTCACCCTGGCGCACCGTGGAGCTCGACGAGGTCGACGACGTATCCTCCGCCGTCGAGCTCGCGCAGGGCGACGGCGCGTATGAGCTGTCGGTGCCGCTCGCGACGCTCGGCCTCACGGCGCGCGACGGCCTCGAGCTGCGCGGGGACGTCGGCGTCCTGCGCGGCGACGGCGCGCGCACCCTGCAGCGCCTTTACTGGCAGAACAAGGCGACGAGCACCGTCTCCGACATCCCGACCGAGGCGACGCTCACGCCGCAGCTCTGGGGACGGATGCGCTTCGTCGCCGATCCGCGCTGACTACTCGGCGTCGTCCGACAGATACTCGAGGATGACCTCGTCGAGGCTCTTGTCGCTCGGGAGGTCCGACGAGAACGCGCGCTCGGCGGGCGTCCGCTCCGAGACGGCGGGCGCCGGCGCCGAACCGGGCGCGCGTGGGCGCATCGCGGCGTCGCCGAGGGCGCGCTCCGCGGGCGTTCGTTCGGGCATCGCGGCCGGCGGGCCCGGCGTGCGCGTGCGCATCGCGGGCGGCGCGGTCGAGGGCGCGTCCCAGGGCATCCGGATGTCGCGCGTCGACGGCGGCGGCGCGGCGCCGTCGCCCGAAACCTGCGACGCCGGCGGAGCGTGCGAGCCCGTGCCGCGGCTCACCGTCGGCAGCGCGTAGCTGCCCTCGCGCACGACGTAGGGCACGGCGGGCCGTGGCACGGCTGCGCCGCGTGAGATCTGGCCCTGCACGGGCGCGGCGCCTCCGCCCACGTTGATGACGACGTTGCGCTTCACGACGACGCCTTCGGCCGAGCTCGAGACGACGACGGGATTCCGCCGCAGCTCGGGCGGCTTGACGACGACGACCGGACGCCGAACGGGCTGCGGCGTGGGGGCCGGCGCCGGCGTGGGCACGCGCACGCCGGGCGCGTCGATGCTGCCCGACACGGCCATCGGCCGATCGTCGACGGGAGGCGGCGCGGGCGCGACGGGCGCCACCGCCGGATCGACGACCGCTGGCACCTTCATGAGCGAAGGCCGATCGCCCAGCTTCAGCGGCTCGCCACGGGCCGCGAAGAAGCCCTGGATGCGCGGATCGTGCACGCCCTCCTTCAGCTCCTTGATCATGGACTTGTGCAGGCGCTGCATGAGCAACCGCACGACGTCCTCGGGCGCGTCCGGCTCGTACTCGTGCTTCTTCGACGCGAGGATCGTCCCGCCCACGAACAGGTGCGTGAACAGGCGGGCGTGCTGCATCCCCGAGTCCTCGGTCTGCACGTGGAACACGTGACCGTGGAACTGGATGTTGTGGTTGTAGCCGAGGATCGGGCTACGCGCGGGCTTCGTCATGGGCGCGGCCAAGCCACAGTATATCGCTCTCTATCGAATTCTCCTTGAGTCTCGACGAGGTTCGTCAATCGCCTCGCCTTGTTCGGCCCTTGTCCGGCGCGGCCGTCGGGTTAGAATCCGCGCGCCCGGCGGCGGGCGAGCACACCCATGAGACGAGCAAAGGTAAGCCGTTCGACGACAGAGACGCAGATCGAGCTTTCGGTCGCGCTCGACGGCACGGGCGCGCGCAAGATCGACACGCCCGTTCCGTTCTTCAACCACATGCTCGAGGCCGTCGCGCGCCACGGCCTCTTCGATCTCGACGTCAAGGCGAAGGGCGACGTCGAGGTCGATCCGCACCACCTCGTCGAGGACGTGGGCATCGTGCTCGGCCAGGCTTTTCGCGAAGCGCTCGGCGATCGCAGCGGCATCACGCGCTACGGCCACGCCATCGTCCCCATGGACGAGACGCTCGTGCAGGCGGCCGTCGATTTCTCGGGCCGCGCGGCGTTCGTGTACCTGGCCGACGCGATCAAGGGCAAGCTCATCGGCACGTTCGACGCCGAGCTCGCGCGCGAGTTCTTCGGCGGCTTCGCGTCGTCGGCGCTCATCAACCTGCACCTCGAGATCCGCTACGGCGAGAACGCGCACCACATGGTGGAGGCGCTGTTCAAGGCCTTCGCGCGCGCAACCTCGATGGCCGTGCGCCCCGATCCGCGCGTCGTCGGCGTGCCGTCGACGAAGGGCACCCTCACGGGGTGATCTCGTGAGCCAAGCGAAGTCCTCCGCGTCCGTCGCCGTCGTCGACACGGGCAGCGGCAACCTGCGCAGCGTCGAGAAGGCGCTCGCGCTCGTGGGCGCCGACGTCGTCGTGACGTCGGACGCCGACCGCGTCGCGCGCGCCGACAAGATCGTCGTGCCCGGCCAGGGCGCGTTCGGCGGCTGCGTCGCGGGCCTCGACCGCGACGGCGGCGCGCTGCGCGCCGCCGTGATGGACGTCATCCGCGCGGGCAAGCCGTTCTTCGGCATCTGCATCGGCATGCAGGTGCTGTTCGACACGAGCGAAGAAGACCCCACGCGTCACGGGCTCGGCGTGTTCCAGGGCTCCGTGCGCCGCATCCCACAGGCACCTGGCCTCAAGATCCCGCACATGGGCTGGAACAGCACGCGACGCGGCCCCGCGAAGACCGATGTGCTGGGCGACACGCCCGAGGGCACGTTCTTCTACTTCGTGCATAGCTACTACCCGCACCCGGCGCGCGCCGAGGACGCCGCGCTCTCGACGAGCCACGGCGCCACGTTCTGCGTCGCCGTCGCGCGCGACAACGTCTTCGGCTGTCAGTTCCACCCCGAGAAAAGTCAGGCCGCGGGCCAGGCGCTGCTGCGCCGGTTCGTCGCCTCGTGAAAGGTCCCCACCCGCGATGTTGATCTTCCCCGCGATCGATTTGCTCGACGGCTCGGCCGTGCGCCTCGCGCAAGGCAAGCGCGAGAGCGCCAAGGTGTACAGCAAGGAGCCGTGGGAGATCGCGCGCGCGTGGTCGAAGCTCGGCATCCCGCGCCTGCACGTCGTCGATCTCGACGCCGCGTTCGCGCGCGCCGCGGGCGGCAGCCTGGGCAAGCCTGGCGCCAACAACCGCGCCGTCATCCGCCGGATCATCGAGCAGACGAACCTCGAGGTCGAGGTGGGCGGCGGCGTGCGCACGCTCGAGGACTGCGAGGCGCTGTTCGACGTCGGCGTGAAGCACGTCGTGCTCGGCACGGCGGCCGTCAAGGATCCCGTCATGGTGCGCGAGGCGTGCGCGCGCTGGCCCAAGAAGATCGTCGTCGCCGTCGACGCGCGCGAGGGCAAGGTCTCGGTCGAGGGTTGGACCGAGGACACCTCCGCCGACGCCGTCGACGTGGGCCTCGCCGTCGCGCGCGCGGGCGCGGGCGCCGTGCTCTACACCGACATCGGCCGCGACGGCATGCGCACGGGGCCGAACCTCGAGGCGACGAAGCGCCTGGGCCAGCGGCTCGCGCCCTGCCCCGTCATCGCCTCGGGCGGCGTCTCGCAATTGTCTGATCTCGACGCCCTCC
>DATAZS010000243.1:0-8986 GCA_036271915.1 Polyangia bacterium | reverse complement strand
CCTCGCGCACGCGGCTCGAGAACTTCTTGCGGTCCTTCAGGTCGCGCCCGTACAGAGTGTCGATGCGCCCGCCCGGCCCCGGCGGCTTGCCGACGACGAGCGCCTCGTAGACGCGTTCTATCGTGTGCGCCTTGAACGCCGCGCCCAGCGCGTTCATCGTCGCGTCGTCCTTGGCGACGACGAGCAGCCCCGACGTGTCCTTGTCGATGCGGTGGACGATGCCGGGACGCAGCTCGCCGCCGATGCCGCGCAGGTCGCGGCAGTGCGCGAGCAGCGCGTTCACGAGCGTGCCCGCCTCGTGCCCCGCGGCCGGGTGCACGACGAGCCCCGCCTGCTTGTCGACGACGACGAGCCACCGATCCTCGTGCACGATCGCGAGCGGGATCTCCTCGGCGACGAGCTCCGTCGTCACGACGGGCGGCGGCGTCCACACGATGACGTCGCCCGCGCGCAGCTTGCGCGACGGCGCGCTCGCGGCGCCGTTCACCGTGACGGCGCCCTGCCCGATGTGCCGCCCGAGCTGCGACCTCGACACCTCGGCGATCGCGTCGGCGAGAAAGACATCCAAGCGCTTGCCCGCGCCCGCCTCCGGAACGATCAACTGACGCCCGCCCGCGGCGGTCCCTACCAGATGCGCGACTTGACGTTCCCTTTGGGCTTCAACATGACGTCGCACAGCGCGCGATCATAGTGACCCTGCTGGTAGATCTCGGGCGTGACGCGGCCCTTGAACAGCGTGCGGCCCTCCTCGATCTCATGCGACATGACGTCGAAAAGCGTGTCGTTCTCGATGCCCTCGACGATCTTCTTGTCGTGGTACAGCGAGAGGTCGGAGGCGATCGCGCGCGCGAGCTGACGGGCGCGATCCGGCTTGTCGATCAGGGCCATGGCCCGCAGTGTACTACAGCGATTCTCGGCCGCCCAAAGCCTCGACGGGCAGCGGCGACGTCGAGTCGAGGCGGCGTACGCCGACCTGGCCGTCGCCCGTGACGTAGACGACCTCGGTCTTCACGCGGACCGGCTCACCGGTCGCGCCGCGCGGGAGCTCGAGCTCGACGATCTGGCCGGGCTTCTCGTCGGAGAAGGGGCTCTGCAGGAGCAAGCCGTCGCGCGAGACGTTCTCGACGCGGCGGAGATAGCGCGCGGTCCCGGCCAGCTCGATGGCGTAGAAGTTCGCCGACACGCGACGACGTGCGCGGCGATCGTCGAACGAGGGGGCCCAAAATCGCTTCGTGTTCATTGTGTGCCACAAAACCTACATGTAACTACGTTTCCCGTCAACAGACGACACTGACACACCCCGGCATGGGCATTTTCGGGTGACCGTCGTGGTTCCACCGATGCTCCCATGGCCAGCGGCCGTCGAAGCCGCTAGTCTCTCCGCACCCACAGGTATCGAAGCGAGGACTCTCATGTTGCGAACAAGAACGACCATTTCCGCCCTTTTTGTGACCGTTGGCCTCCTTCATGGGTCGGCCCGAGCCGAAGACAAGCTCTATGCGGTCACGCAGGCGCCGACCAAGGTCGCCGTGGGAGCAAAGTCGACGATCAGCGTCACGATCGACGCGAAGAACGGCTGGCACGTCAACGGCGAGGCGCCCATCACGCTGTCGCTCACGGCGCCCGCGGGCATCACGCTACCGAAGGCCAAGCTTTCACGCGCGGACCTCGCGGCCAGCTCGCTCGTCAGCGCGCGCTTCGACGTCCCCTTCGAGGCCGCCGAGCCCGGCGCCAAGGTCATCGCCGCCGAGGCGCACTTCGTGATTTGTCAGGAGTCGGCGTGCAAGCCCGTCAGGGAGATGCTCTCGCTCAACGTCGAGGCCTCCGTCGCCGCGCCTGTCGTGAAGAAGGCCAAGGGCAAGGTCAAGAAGAGCTGAGCGGCGACGTCAGCGGAAGTCGCTGACGATCTTCGAGACCTTCTTCGTGAGCGACGCGTTCATCGAGCCGACGACGGCGACGTTGAGGTTCTCGCGGCGGAGCACGCGGCGCGCGACGCGCTGGATGTCGGCGGGGCGGACGCGCTCGAGCTCACGCGCGCGCTGCTCTTGCGAGCGCGGGCGGTAGAAGAGCTCGGTGCCGCCGAACCAACCGCACAGGCTGTCGAGATCGTCGTAGCAGCTCTCGAGATCGTTCGAGAAGCGGTGCTTGGCCTTCGTGAGCTCGACATCGCTCACGGGCTCGTCGCGGAACTTCGAGAGGATCGCGAACGACTCGCGCACGAGGTCGGGCAGCTTCGCGTGCGCACAGGCGGCGTCGATCTCGAGGAGCGCGGCGTCGTGATACGAGTGCAGGCTTCCCGCGACCGAATAGGCGAGGCCCTTCTGGTCGCAGATCTGGTAGTGCAGCGGCGTCGACATGCCGTCGTCGAGCACGCGCATGAGCGCGCGCAGCGGCTGGTAGTCGCGATCGGTCTCGGGCAGCGCGTGGAAGACGATCTGCACCTGCGCCTGCGCCGCCTCGTTGTAGACGGAGCGAAAGCGCGGGCCGCGCCCGGCGGGACGCGGCGGCGCGGGCTTGCGGCGCGCGCCCGCGTGCACGTCGGAGAACGAGGTGCGCGCCCAGCGCGCGACGCGCTCGTGCTTGAGCGGGCCCGCCACGCAGAGCACCATGTTGGAGGCGCCGTAGAAGCGTTTGAAATGGCGGCGCACGTCGGCGTCGCGGAAGCGGCGCACGTTCTTGAGCGGTCCCGTGATCGTATAGCCGAGCGGGTGCTGTCCCCACGCGACCGAACGCGACAGATCGTCGACGTTGACGTTGCGCCCGCGATCGTCGAGGTCCTCGAGGATCTCCTCGAGGATGATCTGCCGCTCGAGGTTGATGTCGCCGAAGGCGGGCGTGCTGAAGAGATCGCCGAGGATCTCGAGGCCGCGCTCGATGTCGCCCGCGCGCAGCGGGATCTGGTACAGCGAGTAGTCGCGGCCCGTCTCGGCGTACAGCGTGCCGCCCAGCTCCTCGATGGCGCGGTTGAGCGCGAGCGAGTCGGGGAACTGCGACGACCCGCGGAACAGCATGTGCTCGACGAAGTGCGACAGGCCGTTCTCGGCCGGCGTCTCGTAGCGCGAGCCCGCGCGCACGTAGAGGCACGCCGTCGCCGTGTGCAGGTGCGGCGTCTCGACGGTGACGACGCGCAAGCCGTTCGAAAGACGGGAACGGAACACACGGTACGGAGCTTTTTGCAGGGTCGACACGGGCGCACGAATTTACAGGAGATCCTCGCCGAGGAAAGGATCTCGAAACATACGCGGAGTTATTGTTCATGACGTCGCTGGGGTGGTTTCAGGGTGGGGCACGGCGGTGTGAGAGATCGGGGGGGCCGGTCTCTCACACCGTGCGGTGCCAAGGTGGTGCCGCGAACCTGCTCGCTGCGCAGCGCGGTCCGGCGAGGGATCGGGTACCTTTGATCCCGCCGTGACCGACGCTCAGCATCCGCACGAAGGCAGCGCGGCGAGCGGCCGCGTCGGGCTCGTCGGCAAGACGCTGGGGCGCTACCGCATCAGCGCCGAGCTCGGGCGCGGCGGCATGGCGACGGTGTACCGCGCGTTCGACCCACAGCTCGCGCGCGACGTCGCCGTCAAGGTGATGCACGGCGCGTTCACGGGGCGCGGCGACATCGAGCGGCGATTTCGGCGCGAGGCGCAGGCCGTCGCCGCGCTCAAGCACGACTGCGTCGTCGATGTCTTCGACTTCGCGCCGGGCGGCGACGGCGAGCCCGCGTACATCGTGAGCGAGCTCGTCGAGGGGCCCACGCTGCGACAGCTGCTCGACGGCGCGGGCGGGCGCCTCGTGCCCGAGCTGGCCGTCGTCGTCGCGGCGCGCGTCGCGGCGGCGCTGGGCGCGGCGCACGCGCGCGGCATCGTCCACCGCGACGTCAAGCCCGACAACATCATGATCGACGTGCGGCCCGGCGCCGCGCGCGTGCTGCTCACCGACTTCGGCATCGCGCGCATGACCGAGGACGACACGATGACGGCCACGGGGTCGATCCTCGGCTCGCCGTCGTACATGTCGCCCGAGCAGGCAAAGAGCGGCACGATCGGCCCCGCGAGCGACGTGTTCTCGCTGGGCGCGACGCTCTATCAGATGGTCGTGGGGCGGCCGCCGTTCGCGGGCAAGGATCCGTTCGCCGTGATCGCGGCGCTCATGTCGGGCGACTTCCTGCGGCCCGCGCAGGTCGAAGCGCGCGTCGCGCCAGAGCTCGAGGCCGTGATCCTGCGCTGCCTCAAACGGCTGCCCGCCGAGCGCTATGCCGACGGCGGCGCCGTCGCGACGGCGCTTCGCGAGCTCGCCGCGACCTCGGCGGGCACGCTCGGCGACGAGGGCGCGGCGCTGCGGGAGTTCCACACGGATCACGCGGCGTTCGAGCGCCGCATCGGCGGCCCGATCGCCGACGCCGCCGTCGACCGCGCGCGCGCGTGCATGCGGCGCGGAGAGCTCACGAAGGCGCTCGCGCAGATCAACCGCGCCCTCGCCTACGCGCCGAAGCACCGCGGCGCCGAGGCGCTGCTCGCGGCGCTGTCGTCGCGACGGCGGTGGGCGCGCGGCGCGGCCGTCGCGGCGGCCGTGCTGCTCGCCGGCGGTGGCGTCGCGGGCCTTCGTGCGAGGCGGCGCGCGGCCGCGGCGCGACCGACGGAGATCGCCGCCGTCCCCGTCGCACGCGCACCGGCCGCGCCCATCATTCAGCCAGCGGCGCGCGTCGTGGCGGCTCCCTCGCCGTCGGAGAGCGCCAAGCCCGTCACCGCGAAGGTGGAGCGCGCGCACCGCGAGCACCCACGGCACGCGTCGGCGTCCGCGACGGCGATCGAACAGACGACCGCGACGGCACCGGAACCGGCCGCGCCCCCCTCCCTCGCGCCAACGCCTGCCGAAGCGCCTCCGCCCGTGCGTCCGCACCCCGCGCCGACGGCCGGCATCACGTTGCGCGCTTGGGAAGGCTTCTGCTCTCCGTCTCTCGACGAGCGTGCGGCCGCGCTGCGCCCGATCTACGAAGGAGTGTCGGCCGGCGCGCACCAGATCTATTGCACGATGCCCGGCGGCCAGCGCGTGCGCGTCGGGACGTTCGAGCTGCGCGCGAGCACTCACCCGGACGTGATCATCCTGCGCGGCGCCGACGGCGCGCCCATCCTCGGACGCCCCCAGTAGGCGTCTGCGCCTGCGACAAATCGCCGCGGGTCCGAGGCTCGAACCTTCGGGCCGTCACGACTCAATCTCCGACGACGCGACGGACGCCGATGGTACTTTGAGCACGTGAAACGCCCGCTGCGCGCTCGAGCCGCACGCGCGACCGTCGCCGGTGCCGTCGCGCTCGCGCTGCTGCTCGCGCCGCTCGCGTCGCGAGCGACGGACGACAAAAGCGGCGCAGCCAAGGTCGACAAGGCCGCGGCGCCCCCCGTGACCGCACCACCCGTCAGCGCGACGACGCCGCCCGCGGGCCCGCCGCCCCCCGACGCCCAGTCCGCGCTCGAGCGCGTGCGCGCCGCGTACGAGTACGGCGAGATGGAGATGGTCGTCGATGCGGCGCGCCTCGTCGCCGAGGGAAGCCTGCACCCCACGGCTCCCGAGCGCGCGACGGCGCTGCGCTACCTGGGCATCAGCCTTTATCTCACGGGGCGACAAGAGGGCGCCGAGACGGCGTTCTTCGATCTGCTGCGGTTGCGTCCGCGCACGCGCCTCGACGCGACGACCACGCGCCCCGATGTCGTCGCCTTCTTCGAGGACGTGCGCCGACGCCACGCCATCGAGATCAACGCGGCCGACAAGGATCGGCCCGGCAAGAGCCTCGTGCTCGCGCTGCTGCCGCCTGCGGGACAGTTCCAGGCGGGACACAAGGCGCGCGGCATCACGATCGCGGCGATGGAAGGGTTGTCGCTCGCGGGCGCGATCGGCACGTACGCGCAGCTCAAGGCGTGGCGGCGCCCGGATGACACGTTCGGCCCGCCGCTCGGACAGCCGGGGACGAACCACACCGAGACCGCGCAGACGCTGCTCGCGCTCAACAAGGTCTCGATCATCGTGCTCGTCGCGACGATCACCGTCGGCATCGTCGACGGCGTCGCGAGCTACCTGGCCGTCGAGCCCGAGGACACGGGCGCGTCCGTCGCCGATGTCTTCGGGCGCGGCTATCGGTTCTAGGGCGTCGGTCGCCGCGACGACGCCGCGAGATCGACGCCCGTCGCCGCCTCGATCTGCTCGTTCGCCGCGATGAGGCCGCCCGTTTTACTTCTTCGGGACGGCGCGATCACGCCCGAACGGATCGCCCGCGATCGACTCCGTGTGCACGGCGCACAGCCAGCGCCCCGCGCGGCGCACCCAGATCGACGTATCGGCCGCGTCCAGCTTCACAGGCTTGCCCTCGGCCGTCAGATCCTCGTGAACCTTGTACGCGACGACGGCCACGTCGTCGGTGAGCATGCGAACGATGGGCTTCGCGAGCTCGAACGCGTTCAGCTTCCACGCGCCCGACCCCATCATCTTCACCATCGTCGCGCGATCGATCTGCGACACACCCGACGCGCCCGCGACGACCGACGGATCGTCGCAGAGGCGGCCACACACCTCGGCATCGCCATCTTTCATCGCTTGCCAGTATTGCCTCTCGAGATCGATCAGCTCCTGTTCGACGGATGCGCCCATGCATGACCTCCGGCCCACAATCTAGCGACGCGGCCACGCCGCACAAGCGCGCGCGAGAGCCGTTACCGATCTGCCACGCAACGTTTTTGTGGCGCCCTGGTGGCGCTTTCACGTCGCGTCATTCTGCGCTTGCACCCTGCGTTCGCGTCTTGCTAGATGGACACTCCCCCAAAACGCACCGCCTTCGCATGACGCCCCCGGGTTCACAGAATGCGCCACGAGACGCGCTCGATTTCGCGGCGCCCGCGCGCTACGAGACGCTCGCGCGCATCGGGCGCGGCGGCATGGCCGAGGTGCTGCTCGCGGCGACGCGCGCGAACGGCGTCGTCAAGCTGTCGGTCCTCAAGTGCCTGTGGCCCGAGCTGGCTGAGGACACCGACTTCGTCGAGATGTTCCTCGACGAGGCGCGCCTGTGCGCGCGCCTCAGCCACCCGAACGTCGTGCAGACGCACGAGATCGTCCAGCACGAGGGACGGCTCGCGTTGGCGATGGAGTACCTGGACGGCCAGGCGCTCACGAGCGTGCTCACGCGTCTCGGCGGCGCACCCGAGCTCACGCTGCCCATGCGCCTGCGCATCATCAGCAGCGTGCTCGCGGGGCTCGACTACGCGCACAAGCTGACCGACTTCGACGGCACGCCGCTCGAGGTCGTCCACCGCGACGTGAGCCCGCACAACGTCATCGTCACCTACGACGGCCACGTCAAGCTGCTGGACTTCGGCGTCGCGAAGACGCTCGCCGCGAGCCACCAGACGCGCCCGGGCGGAATCAAAGGCAAGCTGGCCTATCTCGCGCCCGAAGCGGTCCGCGGCGATCGCGTCGACCGGCGCGCCGACATTTTTTCGGTGGGTGTCATGCTGTGGGAGATCCTCGCGGGCCGGCGCCTGTGGGGCCGCAAGAGCGAAGGCGTGAGCGGCGCGTGGCGCCTCGCCGCGGGCGAGCTCGCGCCCGAGCTGCCCGCCGAGCTCGAGATCCCGCGCGAGCTTCGCGCGATCTGCGCGCGCGCCCTGTCGACCGATCCCGAGGCGCGCTACCGCACGGCCGCGCAGCTCGGCGCCGCGCTCGAGGACGTCGGCGTCGACGCGTCCGAGTCCGACGCGCGCCGCCTCGGCCGCCTCGTCTCCGACACCTTCCCCGCCGAGCGCGCCCAGCGTCGCGCCCTCGTCGAGTTCCACCTGCGCCCCGCGTCGAGCGGCGAGCGCGGCGCGACCTTCGACTACGACGAGTTCGAGATCTCGTTGCTGGGCGACACGTCGGTGCATACGCGAGACGTGGCGGTGGACGTCGTTTCAAACGACGCCGCGCCCGACGCCTATCCGCTCTCGGAGACGTCGACCGCGTACGCCTTCATCGCGAAGACGACGATCGCACCTCCGCACCGCCTGGGCCGCAGGCTCGGCGCGACGGGCGCCGTCGCCGCCCTCGCGCTCGCGGCGGGCCTTTACCTCGGCCATCGCGCGCCGACGCTCACCTGGCTGCGCGCGACGCCGGCGTCCGTGTCTGCGACGTCGGTGCTGGCAGCGCCGCAGCCGCGGCTCGAGCTGCCGCCTGTCGGCGCCGCCGACACGTCGATCGGCATCGCGCCCATGCCAGAAGCTCACGAGAGCCAAGCCTCCGCGAACCGCGAGCGCCGTGAGCGCCACGCGCGCCGTGCCCGAGCGCTCGACCTGTTGTCGGACGACGTCCTCGGCCTCGACGGCGAGCCGCTGGCCCAGGGACCGACCGGCAGCCTGCGCGACTGACGCCCGCGACGCTTCACGCTTGCGACGGCGTCGCCGTCGACTAACATCGCCGCTCCCTCAGGCGGGTAGCTCAGTGGTAGAGCGGGGCTTTTACACGGCCCGGGTCGCAGGTTCAATCCCTGTCCCGCCTACGATTTCAGCCGCGACTTTCGCGCCTTCGTGTCGGCCTCGTAGATCTCGGCGGCGGCGGGTCGGGCCTCTCGAGCACGGTGCAGGTCTCGCGCCCGGGAGGCGCAGCCCTACACCGGCTGATGAGGTGCCGCCGTACCCGGCCAGCCAGGGTCCATCGCTCGGTCGACACGAGGTCTCAGCACCAGCGGAACGGAACACGGGAGCAGCGTGAGCCCCTCTGAGGGAGCCGGATCGCCGCGCCAATCAGCGGGCAACCCCAGCTCGAACTTTCCCACTAGCGCAGCCACGAGCAGGGAGACCTCCGTCGTGGCCATGCTCTGGCCAATGCAAACGTGGGGGCCGGCGCTGAATGGAAAGTAAGCAAATCGGGGAAGTCGTGCGACGAATTCGTCGGTCCAGCGGTCCGGCACGAACTCGGTGGGTCGGTCGTAGTGGCGAGGCGATCGGTGCACGGCCCGTTGCGAAATCAAGAGCTCGGCGCG